>JANOBN010000214.1:0-9915 GCA_031411675.1 Bacteroidota bacterium
GAAGAGTAAATAATGGCCAGGATGAAGGAAAAAATAAGAAAGCGGGTAAAGCCATTTTCTAAAAAAGGGGGATTCCAATGATAGATGATACTTAACTGATAAAGGAATAGTCCACCGGCCAGATAAAAAATTAAGGAGGCATTTAAGGAGGCTCTTTGCAACAGCACACTTTCATCACGCACCATTTGATTGGTAGTAGCCATGCTGAAAAAAGCATTGACCAGTTGAAGAAACATACGGTTATAAAAAAGTTTATACCAGGTAAATAAAACAATAACTGCAAAAAGCGCAATCGTCAGCCAGTCAGGAGTAGTATGTTCCGGAAATGTGGCTCTGTCATGCACCGGTTTAAGCACATGACCTTTAAAAATACTTGTTCCTGTTGCAGCTTGCCCCATAATACCACTCTTTAAAATTATAAATGCAGTGTCGTGTGGAACAGACTTTAACAGGCTGCTGTCTTTTGGCATTTAATAATGTTTGATGCAAACCTAATTAGAATTACGATTTAAAAGTTAAATATGAAGTTTAAGCAAGAGAAGATTTTAATTAATGGATACTCCGCTAAAAATTATTACTCATCCTTCTTCCCCAAACGAAAATTTCTGGAAATATTAAAGCTAAACCGAAAGCCACCTTTTGTCCAGCTTTTTTTGGTGTTGCTTACATATTCACTTTCAATAATTGCTTCGGCATTGGTAAACATCAAACTAAAGACATGTCCACCGGTTTCAAATTCCACCCCTGCTCCTAATGCATTATAATATCCATTATCATTATTTACTTTCCGCAATTCGCTGAAGTTGTAAATATAGTCGGCAATGATGGCCATGCTTCGTGTTACTTTAATTCTTCCGCCGGCACCAAGTGCATAAATGGTGTTATCATCCTGGGTATTAAAAACAAAGTTACGGTGAACAATAGTGGGGACTAATTCAAATGAAAACCGGGAAGAGAATTTTCGTGCAATGATGATCTGCGTGGTATAAGAAAGTCTTCTCAGATTTTCTGTGGAAGCACTAACGGTATCCTTATTAAATAAAGAATTCTCTTCATCAGAGTAGGATGCATTGGAAAAAATGGTAACGGCAACAGGAATATGATTATCATTTGTTTGTTCCAGCAAACGGAATTTTCCAAGCACTTCATAATTTTCATTAAACTTATGACGTCCAGCACCAACCGTCAAACGTTCAGTAATCCCATATTCAAATGCTACTCTGATATCTGTTGATTCATCAATGCCATAAAAGTTATGTCTGTTACCACCACTTGCTTTTCCAATGGAGCCAAAGCGATGTGAAACCCTAAAATCTAGGGTGTGCAGATGTACGGTTTCATTAGATTGCATATTAATGATTCGTGAAGACTTAAACGTAGCAGAAATATTTTCTCTTTGATTTGTGGTGGAGTCCAGTAATGCACTGAGGTCATCCTGTGCTATAGCCGTTGTGTAGAAATAATTAAAAACAAAGAAGAATAAAAGATGTTTCATAAGTAAAATGGCAGTGTTTTATTTCTTCTTGTAAGCTGCATACTGACAAGAATATTTTACATCAATAATTTCCGCAATATTGGCAATTACTATTTTCGGAATTTCAATATTATGATCTTTCAGTGCAACCTTAAAGGTTCCATCTAAAGTAACAACTCCGTCTTTTATTGTTAATGTTCCCTTTTCAGTATGCAGCATATCAGCATTATGAATATTAAATATACCGGTTGCTGTTATTTCATAAACACCATCTTTGCTAAAGTCAATTGTTTCGTTAATTTTACCTTTAAATGTTGCAAAAGGATATTTAGCACTTTCCACATACTTCTCATTAAAGTGTTCCTGCATCAGTGCTTTTGCAAAATGAAAACTGGTAAGTGGCACTTTAAATTGTATATCGTTGGTGGAAGTGTTCAGAACAGAATTAAGGCTTTCACTATTTGCATTAATATCTTCTACAGGAGTATAACTATGAAAATTACATTTGCCACCGGTAGCCAAATAAACAGGTTGGGCATTTAGTTGCAACATGCAACACATCATCAGTATAATATTCAATAATATTTTATTCATAGCTCATTTTGTTTTTTACTGGTTGCAATATTTACCTCCGGCATCTAACCAGTCGTTTAATTTTTTTAGATTTTCAGGGGAAAGCGATCCTGACTTAGGCATAAAATCAGGGTCACCAACCGGGAGATTAATCCGGTATTTTATTTTTTCTAAACGCGACTGAATGCCATTTTCAGCGCCGTTATATATACTAAAGTTTCCCCGCTCCGATGCCTCATTCTGATTATGACACGACCCGTCATTGTCAGGGTCATAACAACTGGCAATAAAAATCGGTTTGATATTATTTACGAAATAGCCGGAGTCGCAGTTTAGTGTAAAGTCATCCACTTTATCATTCAGGCAGGATGACTGGCCGCATAACATCATTATAAAAAACAAAACAATAACTAGTGCACGCACTACACTCATATTTATGGCTTTATCAGTTACAAAGATAAAAGACCATTTGGATTCAGGAAGGGTTATTTTATAATTATCAGATAGTTGCAACAAATTATTCGTTAATAACCCTTGCTGGAAGGTTAGGCATCTGAAGGAAAGGGAGGAAGCCCCTCTGCAACTTTTTCGTAGATTGAAGCATTTAGTGTAGTTTCGGCACAATGAATAATTCAATTGTCAAAATTATTTCTGCAATGGTAATCGTTACCCTTGCTTCTTGTTCCTCATCTGTTAAAAAAGAAAATCCAGTTTCCATGCAACACGATATTCATAGTTACGCTATTCCATCCGAAGCCATTGTAAAACATCTTGATGTCAATCTTTATGTTGATTTCAATAAGAAGCAATTAACGGGCTCGGCCACACTTACCATTGATAATGTCGCAAAAGGTAATGCACTTCACCTCGATACCCGCGATTTAAACATTGAAAAAATTACACTCGACGACAACTCTGTTGCTGCATTTGAATTAAAAAAAGCAGTCCCTTACCTGGGCAGTGAATTGGTGATTGCCATTAAGCCGGAAACTAAAAAGGTAATTATCACTTACGCTACTTCTCCCAATGCAGCGGCATTGCAATGGCTTTCACCGGAACAAACTGCCGGGGGAAAAACACCTTTTCTCTTTACACAGAGTCAGGCTATACTTGCACGTACCTGGATTCCGTTGCAGGATAGTCCGGGAATACGATTCACTTACACCGCAACTATCCAATGTCCGAAGGAATTAATGGCAGTGATGTCGGCCAATAATGATACGGCAAAAAATGCAGAAGGAATTTATCATTTTGATATGCCTCAGGCAATACCTTCTTATTTAATGGCACTTGCTGTGGGCGATTTTGAATTTCATGCTTATGATAAAAGAAGCGGAGTATTTGCTGAACCCATAACCATGGCAAAAGCTGCTGATGAATTTGTGGATATGCCTAAAATGATTTCTGCAGCAGAAGAATTATATGGCCCTTATGCATGGGGACGCTATGATGTTCTGGTATTGCCACCCAGCTTTCCTTTCGGGGGAATGGAAAATCCACGCATCACTTTTGCCACACCCACCATACTTGCCGGCGATCGTTCACTGGTATCACTTATTGCACATGAGTTGGCACATTCGTGGAGTGGTAACCTTGTTACCAATGCAACCTGGAACGACTTCTGGTTGAATGAAGGCTTCACTGTTTATTTTGAAACACGCATCATGGAAAAACTGTATGGCAAACCTTATGCTGATATGTTAACTGTACTCAGTAAAGAAGAACTCATTCAAACCATTGTTGATCTTGGAAAAGATAATGCGGATACTAAACTTTATCTCAATCTTGAAGGACGAGATCCTGATGAAGGAGTGACCGATATCGCATATCAGAAAGGAAGATTTTTTCTAACCACCATCGAGCAGGCTGTTGGAAGAGAAAAGTGGGATGCATTTGTAAATAAGTATTTCAAGGAACATGCATTTCAAAGTGTTACAACAGAAGTGTTTCTGAATTATCTGAATAAAGAATTAATAAAAGGAGATTCTGCATTACAAAACCTAATCAGAATAAACGACTGGGTGTATGGTCCGGGTCTCCCTGATAATTGCGTGGAAGTAAAGAGCGATGAACTTGCCAAAGCAACAGGCGAAGCAGATGCATTTATGAAAGGTAAAAAACCGGCTGATTTAAACACAACATCATGGACCACTCATCACTGGTTACAATTCTTGCGTCATCTTCCTGATAGTTTATCATCCGAAAACATGTCGGCACTCGATCAACAGTTTCACTTCACACAAAGTGGTAACTCGGAAATTAAATGCGACTGGCTTCAGCTTGCCATACATTCAAAATATGAAACAGCTTATTCTGCACTGGAAGAATTTCTGATGTCGGTAGGCAGAAGAAAATTCCTGAAACCACTTTATGCCGCCATGATAGCAACCCCATCCGGAAAAATAATGGCGAAGAATATATATGCGAAGGCAAGACTGGGATATCATGCAGTGGCTTATCAGACGATTGATGAGATGTTGAAGGATTAGGTGCATCCATATCGCCGGAATTAATTCAGATATTACTTTGTTCATCCATATCACCGGAATTAATTCCGGTGATATGGAGAGCATTGATTCTGCAGAAGAGATTCATTTTTTTGGAATCGGATTTTACATAATTAATTTTTATTTTTGTCATGTATCGTTTAGTTAAATTTAATTTTGAAAGTGTTTTAAAAGTTGCTATTAATTTATTAATTAGATCCTCTCTTCATCCATATCGCCGGAATTAATTCTGATATTACTCGTTTCATCCATATCACCGGAATTAATTCCGGTGATATGGAGAGAATTTATATATAAAATATTTAATTCTAACCTTAAATATTAAATATATGTCGCATGTTTACTATAAGTGTTGGTACCATATTATCTGGACTACACACAAAAGAGAACCACTACTAACAAAAGCGGTGAGGATAAAATTATTCAGCCATATCCGAAAAAAGGCGCTGGAATGCGGATATTATCTGGATACAATAAACGGTGTGGAGGATCATGTCCATTGTTTATTTTCTTTGCATCCAAAGTTTGCTATCAGCAAAGTAGTAAAAGATATTAAAGGCGAGTCTTCACATTGGATGAATGAAGAGAAACAAATCCCCGATAATTTTAAATGGAAGGTAGGCTATTCTGTTTATTCTTTAAGTGAAAAGGAAGTCAACAAAGTGAGAGAATATATTTTTAATCAGGAAGAACATCACAGATCAAAATCAGTTATTCAGGATTGGGAAATTTAAACTATATCCCCGGAATAAATTCCGGGGATATATTCCGGGGATATAGTTTTTGTGTTCCTTATCCGTATCTCCGGAATTTATTCCGGAGATACGGATAAGGATAGAGAATATTCCCCCAAACCCCCATTTTCCTCCTTTCCTTTTTCTACTTTTGCACCACTAAAATTCTGCATTATATTATGGCAAAAGACCGTTTCCAGGGACATGATTATTACCAGGTTGATGATTTACTCACCGAAGAGCATATTTTAATCCGCAACTCTGTTCGGGAATGGGTGCGAAAGGAAGTCTCTCCTATAATTGAAGATTATGCACAACGTGCTGAATTTCCGAAGCATCTGATAAAAGGATTGGGCGAAATCGGTGCTTTTGGACCTTATATTCCTACAAAATACGGCGGAGGTGGAATGGATCAGATATCTTATGGTCTGATTATGCAGGAGATAGAGCGCGGCGATAGTGGTATTCGATCAACAGCATCAGTACAAAGCTCGTTAGTGATGTACCCGATTTTTACCTATGGAACAGAAGAGCAACGGGAAAGATTTTTACCCAAGCTGGCAACAGGTGAGTTGATGGGCTGTTTTGGCCTTACCGAGCCTGATCACGGTTCCAATCCTTCCGGCATGTTGACGAATTTTAAGGATGATGGTGATTATGTGATATTAAACGGAAGCAAAATGTGGATCAGTAACTCCCCGTTTGCTGATATTGCCGTTGTTTGGGCAAAAGATGAGAAAGGTGACATCAGAGGATTGATAGTAGAGCGTGGCATGAAAGGCTTCTCCACACCGGAAACACATGGCAAATGGTCATTGCGTGCCAGTGCGACGGGAGAATTGGTTTTTGATAACGTCAGAGTTCCGAAGGCAAATATTTTTCCGGATATAAAAGGACTGAAAGGACCTTTAGGCTGTTTGAACTCTGCTCGTTTTGGCATCGCCTGGGGAGCAATTGGTGCGGCGATGGATTGTTATGATTCAGCACTGCGCTATTCCAAAGAAAGAGTTCAGTTCGGCAGACCGATTGGAGGATTTCAGTTGACACAGAAGAAACTGGCAGAGATGATTACGGAAATCACCAAAGCACAATTAATGGCCTGGAGAGTAGGAGTGCTTAAGAATGAAAACAGAGCGACTCCTGCACAAATATCAATGGCCAAAAGGAACAATGTGAACATGGCTTTGCAGATTGCACGCGAGGCACGTCAGATACATGGCGGCATGGGCATCACCGGCGAATACCCGATTATGCGTCACATGATGAATCTGGAATCAGTAATTACGTATGAAGGAACCCATGATATTCATCTGTTGATAACAGGAATGGATGTTACCGGCGAAAATGCATTTACCTAGGCGCAGAAGAATTGCCTTTTAATAACGCAATACGTTCTGTATTTTTGAGGCAACGATAATGCCATGAGGACTACTTTTTATATAAAGAAATTTGTTTTTTTTCTGCTGGTGATGATTCCCGGCTATATATATAGTCAGTCGTGGGGACTAACAGGCAATGCTACCAGTGCTAATGATTTTTTAGGTGTTACCAATGGCTTCGATTTGATATTTAAAACAACGCATTCGGGAAATTTAATGGAGCGCATGCGGATTACGGAAAATGGAAATTTCGGTTTCGGCACTTCATCACCATCAGCAAACTGGACAACAGGAACAGTTATGCAGTTGAAATCATTTGCTCCCGAGTTCAGAATGAGTACCGATAATGATAGCACATCTTTATCTCTCTTCACCACCTCCAATGCTTTTATTCACAGCAATCGTTCCATCGTATTTTTACTGGATTCAGCAGAAGAAAATTATTTTACCGTAGCCAGAAGAAATAATAATTCCAATTTTCAGGCAGATGATAATACACCATTGATGAAGTTAAGTCAGGCCGGAATGTTATATGTAAGAGGGTTAAAAGTAACGGTAGATTCATTTCCTGATTATGTTTTTGATAAAGAATATGCATTGATGCCGCTTTCCGAGTTGAAAGAATATATAAAAGACAACAGCCATCTTCCCGGTATGCCATCTGCAAAGCACGTTTCTGCAGAGGGACTTGATGTAGGAGAATCACAGAAAATCATGTTGCGTAAAATTGAAGAGCTCACTTTATATATCATCCAACTTCAGGAAGAAGTGCAATCATTGCGTGCAATTATCAATGAACGGAAATGAAAAGATGGGCATTGATTTTATTTTTTTGTTGTGAATCTTTTTTTTCATCACCCGCACAAACACGTGATATCAACCTGGAGAAATACTGGCGCTTCCGGGAAAGACTGAAAAACTTTGTAGTGCCCGGCGATTGTTTTGGATGTAGCCTGCCTGCTGCAAAGCGTTCAGGAACTGATTTTATCGACTGGTCAGATGCCACGATACATCTCGGATATTATATTGGCATGTTGGCAACAGAACATAAACTTTTAACATTACACAATCAGTCGCCACAACGTATTCAGGAAACAGAAAAGGAACTCTTTTATGCTATTGAAGCCATCAATCGTCTTGACTTATGGGCAGAATACCGTTGGGAAGAATATGAACTGGGAATAAATCATAACGGACAACCGCCACCAATGTCAGATCTAAATGGTTTTTTTATAAGAGATGATATTGCTTTTGATGAAGATTTTTTTGGTCAGACAGTAAATGGAAAAACCGTAAGAGAACAATTAAACAGCAGTTTGTTTTCACTTCCCGGAGGTTACAATTTGCTTACTACAGAATCAGGTTTTACCTATGGTGTTAATGATGGTTTCGGTCCCAGAGAAGAATCGCAGGATCAGGTGATTCAACTTTTTACAGGATTAGCATTAGTAGTAAAATTAATAGATCCGCAGTTAACCTATATTGATTCCGGTGTTGTAAAAACATTTATGGATCAGGAGACATCATTGGTGCAGGAAGTAAAAAATATTTCTAACAGGATTACTTCACACATACAATCGCATGGATGGAAAATTGAAAATCCTGTTATGCCGGATTGTGTGCAGGGAGTTTGTGGCAACCGCTCCTGTGCATTAGGTGCCTGTGGTGGAGGAAATGTCACCGGACTTTGTTATGGTTTTTATCGCGCCAATTGTTACATACAACAACAGGGAATTTGGTGTAATGCCGATGCACAAACCAATGGCAACAGTGTGGTATGGTCCACTACATATCAGACAGCATCCATCGGTTCGCAGGATTTTAAAGTGCTTACTTTAGCTGCTGTAGGAGATGTATGGGAGAGTGATACTAAGCAAATAATCAGGGAAAGATGTTCTACTGTAAAAGCAACACACTTGCCGTTATTGTATGCCGTATTACATGATGATGCAACAACGATGTTGCCACCACAAACCTATCTTGCTATGTTTAACAAAGCATGGTGTACCGGTAACAACGGATATGAAGGTCCGGTAGAGTGGAGGGGACAAAGCTGGTTGTTATATGGCTGGAATGAAGATGAAACCATTGCCCCCGTGCACTTCAGCAACATTGATTACCTATTATTTTTAAATATGTATGCATTAATCTATCCGCAATATTTTGGTAATACCTATCAATATATATCACCGGAAAAATTGTGTGAGGAAACAATCAATGAAAATGCAATACAACAACAGGAACAACGTAATCTAACCGCATCATCATCCATAACATTATCCAATTATCAGATGGCTTCATCAACATACACACCCACATCACTTCACTTACTGGCAGGACAAGAAATAACATTAAATCCGGGCACCACCTTTTTACCGGGATCGGAAGTAACAGCAACTATAAATAAAGATCTGGGGAAATACAATTGTGTGAATCGCATCACAACCATAACAACAACCTCCAATCGTTTACCGGAAAGAATGGAAATAATTCCTAACCCTTCCACCGGAACATTTAACGTAACCATACAAGATCCTCCTGCTGACGGGGCACTGATCATTTACAATGCATCGGGACAAATCATCCTTAAAAGAGCAACCATAGCCACCACCAATACTTTTAGCATAACGTCATCCGGAATTTACTTTATCAAACTGGAATCGGAGAGTTTGAACCTCACGGGAAAAGCAATAGTAACGCCGGGTAATTAGCGGGTATCGGCTTCCCAGGCATTAAAGAGCTCATTGATGTACAAATTCTCCTTTGGTGTGATATGCTTATCGGCTGCCACCAGCTTCACGGCAAAATCCAGAAAGTGATTACGGTCTTCCATCGTTGACTCCAGATAAAAGCTATTCAGGGCATCATTAAAATGAACGGGGTAATCGGTAGGGTTAATATTCCGTACTTTCTCCGTTTCCAGGTCAAAATCAATATCCTCGGAAAAGTTCTCCGACATATATTTACGTATGATCTTCAGCTCTTTATCAGAGGAATGGTTGTCGATGGCGGAGAGGATCATCAGCATATGATATCCTGCTACCGGTTTTGAAAATCTCATTGTTATTTACTTGTTGGGTAAAAATATTAAAATGCTATCACCTTTCCGAATAAAACCCAAAACAAATTACAAATAGCCGTAATTGATGAAACCCGGGCGGGATAAATACAGTTAAAAGAGGGGCAAATAGTAAATTTTACTATGTTTGCCACTCCAAAAAAGGGTCGGGTGGCCGAGCGGTTAGGCA
>JANOBN010000215.1:0-3459 GCA_031411675.1 Bacteroidota bacterium
GTGGAAATAATGGGTCCGATACTATTATCAGCAAAGCAGGAAAGGCATAGCGAAAATGTAGCTACTACACTAAGACTGATAAAAGAAATGCCAAAGGCTAAAAGAAAACGCCATGCAGTATCGCTGTTCTGGAGCACTATAAGCTCTTCACTTTTTAAAACAATCATATCACCCGGACCGAAAATATATATTGCTAATCCCCATGATAGTAATCCAAGCCACATCAATAATAGTAAAGTATAGATTAATCCGGCGAAGAATTTGGCTATCAGAATAGTTGTTCTTGAAACCGGTTTGGAAGCCAGCAAACGAATGGTGCCCATTGCTGATTCTCCGCTGATGAGGTCACCGGTAACTAATGCAACTAATAAAGGAATCTGAAGAATCAGTGTTTGTATTATTATAAAAGCAACCATATTCCCGCTTAAAAGATTGCCTTGCAGGTTAAAAGATGCCTGCAAAGGCCCTGTTATAAATGAGAAGTAATTCATTCCATCCATATACATGGCAAACTGAATGAGGGCAACAATAATTGTTATGGCAATAAAACCGATGTAACTTCTCGGTTTACTAAAAATCTTTACAAGTTCCATGTATAATAGTCCGCCCAGCATATCAGTTATCGGTTAACTGAAGAAAAAGATCTTCCAGTTTTGTTCGCTTATTAATTTCATATATATTAATTTCCTTTTCAACAAAACAGCGCACCATTGCCGGTACATCAGCCGCATTAGCCTGAACCTCTGTAAAATCCCTTTGTGTTGATATTATTTCGGTTTTAAATTGATCTGACAATATTTGTTTTACTTTTTCAATCTGATCAGAAACAATCCTTAATACTATTTTTTTACTATCCATTAATTCATTAGTAGTTCCCTGTACTACAGTTTTTCCCTTGTTAATAATTGCCATATTGGTAGCAATCATTTCTATTTCTGATAGTATATGTGAAGAGAGAAAAATGGTAATTCCCTTATCTTTTGATAGATGAGTGATCAGGTTTCTGATATCAATAATTCCATGCGGATCAAGGCCTGTTGTGGGTTCATCCAAAATAATAAGTTCGGGGTCACACATTAAAGTATGTGCAATGCCCAGACGCTGCTTCATTCCAAAAGAGTAATTCTTCACAGTATCATTTGCCCTATGTGACAGACCAACCAAATCCAAAACTTCTTCGATTTTTTTCCCGGTTACCGTTACGCCTGAAATTTTAGCAAGTAATTGCAGATTTTTTTTAGCAGATAGAAAACGATAGAAATCAGGCTTCTCTACTATGCTGCCGATTTTACTAAGTACTTGCTTTCTATTTGTTTTTACATCCAGTCCGAAAAAACGTATGCTACCTGAAGTTGGTGTAATTAAAGTCAACATCATTCTTATAGTAGTACTTTTACCGGCTCCATTAGGACCCAGGAAACCAAACACCTCCCCTTTCCCAACAGTTAATGTTAATCCGTCAACAGCCCGGAATGATCCGAAATCCTTTACAAGGTTTTTAATATCAACAACTGCCTGACTCATCTAAGCTTACTTATAATTTCTTCATCAAATGGTGTTACCTGCTGTGAAAAATAATTCAAAAGGTTTCCATTTCCATCTATCAGATATTTGCAGAAATTCCATTTCGGCAATTGATTATTCCATCCATTCTGCAACTCATTACTCAACCATTTATAAAGGGCATGTTGATTTGTTCCTTTAATTTCAATTTTCTCAAACAGAGGAAAAGTAATGTGATAGTTTGCTGAACAGAAGTTTTGAATCTCGGCATTACTGCCCGGCTCCTGACCACCAAAATCGTTGGAAGGAAATGCCAGTACTACCAGCTTATCATCATATTTTTCATATAATTTCTGAAGGTCGTTATATTGTGGGGTAAAACCACATTCTGAGGCTACATTTACAATAAGCATAAATTTACCTCGATATTCGGATAAATCAGCAGTATTACCATTTATATCCTTTAAGGGGATTGAATAAACAGAAGAAATTGCATCCGTGACTAATGGTTTTCTAAGCATTTTCTTTCTTCCTAGTAACAATGTTAGCTGATATAGTGATTGTTTCCATTTTAAAGGTATTGGAATGGGCATCCGATGAATTTAGATTTAAAAAAAATAAATATTCTTTGATGAGAAATTGACGACCCTCAAAAGCTGTTTCTGAAAGCCTGATAGAATTCTTACGATGAAGTTAAAGTTCAAAATCTTAATTTGTTTAGGCACTTAAATTTCTTACCGGGTACAAACTTAACTAACTTATATATATTGTTCAAAATCCCGCTCAAGAATAAAATCCACAGATTTGGCTATATCAGTAAATAATACTCTGTCTTCATCAAAGAAAGCAACATTTTTCCTGTAATCAGTCATTAAACCCTCTAATTGATGTGATGTTTTAAGCGGACGGCGAAATTCAATTGCCTGTGCAGCATTCATTAATTCGATGGCAAGTATTCTTTCTACATTCTGAACAATACGATATAATTTAGTTGCTGCATTGGAACCCATACTTACATGATCTTCCTGACCATTAGATGATACAATAGAATCAACGGAAGCCGGCGTACATAATTGCTTATTCTGACTAACTATTCCTGCTGCTGTATATTGCGGAATCATAAATCCGCTGTTCAAACCTGCATGAGCTACTAAAAATGGCGGAAGTCCTCTCTGTCCGCTAATCAACTGATAGGTTCTGCGTTCACTGATGCTTCCGATTTCAGCAAGAGCCATTGCCATATAATCCATTACTAATGCAAGGGGTTGTCCATGAAAATTGCCGGCAGATATGATAAGATCCTGCTCCGGAAAAACGGTTGGGTTATCTGTTACGGAATTAATTTCATTAAATACTGTAAATGCTGCATGGTTAACTGCATCCTTGCTTGCTCCGTGCACCTGAGGTATGCAACGGAAGGAATAGGGATCCTGAACATGTTGCTTTTGCTGACTGATGATTTCACTGCCTTGAAGTAATTTTCTGATATTAATTGCTGTTGCAATCTGCCCCTGATGAGGACGCACCTCCTGAATTAGATGATGAAACGGTTCAATGCGCCCATCAAATGCATCAAGAGCTAAACTACTCACCACATCAGCAACAAGCATTAATTTCTGTGCATGTAAAACAGCCCATGTTGCATAAGCACTCATAAATTGAGTGCCATTAAGCAATGCAAGTCCTTCTTTTGATTTAAGACGGATTGGCTTCCAGTTAAATAAGGCATTTACTTCTGCTGCACTTATGCGTTTTCCTTTATAATTGACTTCTCCCAGTCCGATTAAAGGAAGTGAAAGATGTGCCAGAGGTGCAAGATCACCTGAAGCACCTAATGAGCCCAGTTCATAAATTACCGGATATATATCATTATTATAAAAATCAATTAATCGTTGAATAGTTTCTACCTGTACTCCTGAATTACCATAGGAAAGCCCCTGGATTTTAAGAAAAAGC
>JANOBN010000216.1:0-3613 GCA_031411675.1 Bacteroidota bacterium
TTAAAAAACGATCATATTCCGGGGATTAACACCTATGATGTTTATCGCAAGAATGGTGGTTATGCTTCAGTAGAAAAAGCAATAAAAACCATGACACCCGATGCAGTGGTGGAAGAGGTGAAGAAGTCAGGTTTGCGCGGAAGAGGTGGTGCAGGATTTCCAACAGGTTTGAAATGGAGCTTCCTTGCAAAACCAGAAGGAGTTGCACGTTACATTGTTTGTAATGCCGACGAAAGTGAGCCGGGAACTTTTAAGGATCGTTATCTGATGGAGCGCATTCCACATTTATTAATTGAAGGAATGATTACTTCCAGTTATGCTTTGGGCGCCAATACCAGTTATATATATATCCGCGGTGAATATTTTTATGTTGCCCGTATTCTGGAACAGGCTATTGAGGAAGCATATGCTAACGGATGGCTGGGAAAAAATATTTTAGGAACAGGATACAATCTTGATCTTTATGTTCAGGTAGGTGCAGGTGCATATATATGTGGTGAGGAAACTGCTTTGCTCGAATCGCTGGAAGGTAAAAGGGGTAATCCAAGAATCAAACCTCCTTTTCCTGCTGTTAAAGGTTTGTATGGTTGTCCTACTGTGGTAAATAATGTTGAAACTATAGCTGCTGTTGTTCCTATTATTAATGACGGTGGTGAGGAATATGCAAAACTGGGCATTGGAAAATCAACCGGTACCAAACTTATTTCTGCCAGCGGACATATTAATAAGCCCGGAGTGTATGAAATTGAATTAGGTGTTCCCGTTGAGGAATTTATATATAGCAATGATTACTGCGGAGGAATAAAAAATGGCAAGAAACTGAAAGCCGTTGTTGCCGGCGGTTCTTCGGTGCCTATTCTTCCTGCTGAACTAATTTTAAAAACTGCAGCCGGCGAACCGCGATTGATGACTTATGAATCGTTAAGTGATGGTGGATTTGCAACAGGTACGATGCTTGGTTCAGGTGGTTTTATTGTGATGGATGAAGATACCAGCATTGTTAAAAATCTTTGGAACTTCTCCAGATTCTATCATCATGAAAGCTGCGGACAATGTTCCCCATGCCGTGAAGGAACAGGATGGATGGAAAAAATTCTGCACAAGATCCTCGACGGACATGGTACATTAAAAGACATTGATTTGTTGTGGGATATACAAAGTAAAATAGAAGGCAAAACAATTTGCCCGCTTGGTGAAGCCGCAGCATGGCCGGTAGCCGCAGCAATACGACATTTCAGAAGTGAGTTTGAAGAGTATGTTAAAAATCCATCTTCCATAAAAGATGTGAAGCATTATTATAGAATTAATCAGCTGGAAACAGCATAAACGATTCATGAAAAGTAATTATGAATCAATTGATATAAGATTATGCCTAAAGTAACCATAGACGGTCATATGATTGAAGTTCCGGAAGGAACAACAATACTTAATGCTGCACGAATGATTGGTGGAGAGATTGTTCCTCCTGCCATGTGTTATTATTCAAAGCTGGAAACCAGTGGAGGATATTGCAGAACATGTATTGTGAAAGTAACTAAGGGATCAGAAAAAGATCCGCGCCCGATGCCAAAGCCTGTACCATCATGCCGCCAAACGGTGATGGATGGAATGGACGTGCAAGGTATCACAGCGCCGGATCTGATGGAAGCACGTGCCGGTGTTGTAGAGTTTTTATTAATCAACCATCCGCTCGATTGTCCTATTTGTGATCAGGCAGGTGAATGTCATTTGCAGGATTTAAGCTATGAGCATGGACTGGCAAATTCTCGATATGAATTTAAGCGTCGTGAGTTTCCTATGATTGATATCGGAGAAACGATTAAGCTGCACATGAATCGATGCATCTTATGTTATCGCTGCGTTAAAGTTGCCGAGCAGTTATGTGATACCCGTGTTCATGGAGTAATGAATCGTGGTGATGTTGCTGAAATTTCAACCTATGTGCAGAATGCAGTTAGCAATGAAATGTCAGGTAACATGATTGATGTTTGTCCGGTAGGTGCATTAACCGACCGTACATTCCGTTTTAAATCCAGAGTATGGTTTACGAAGCCGATGGATGCACATCGTAATTGTGATAAATGTTGTGGTAAGGTTGCATTATGGCTGAGTGGAAATGATGTGTTGCGTGTAACCGCAAGAAAAGATAAGTATGGTGAAGTGGAAACAACTGCTGATGGAAATGCAGGCTGGATCTGCAATGTTTGTCGTTTCGAAAAGAAAAATATCAGCGATTGGACTATTGAAGGTCCGCGTCATATTGATCGTCATTCCGTAATTGCACAAAATCATTATGAGTCATTAAAGCAGTTAAAGATTGATATTTCACGTCAAAAAGCAATATCAGAAAAAGCACATAATTAGCAGGAGCAGAAATTGAATAGGATATTGAATAGCATTGTATATAATTATCAAAGCAATTCTTTTCAGAAAAATAGAAAATGGAAACATCATTTATAGTTTATAAACTTATTCTTGTAATCGCAGTGTTTGCTGTATCGTTGGTTGTAGCCATGTATTCAACTTATGCCGAACGAAAAGTAGCAGCATTTTTACAGGATCGATTAGGTCCGAACCGTGCAGGTCCGTTTGGTATTTTGCAACCGGTGGCTGATGGTGTTAAAATGTTTATGAAAGAGGAGATCATACCCAGTCATGCCGACAAAGCATTATTTATTCTGGGTCCTTGTATTATGATGCTCACGGCTTGCCTCACCGGTGTTGTGATTCCCTGGGGCAGAGACCTTGTTTTTAATGGTCAGACGTATGCACTTCAGATTACAGATATTAATATCGGAATACTCTATGTATTTGGAGTAGTATCTATTGGTGTATATGGAATAATGATTGGTGGATGGGCATCGAATAACAAATACTCTTTAATGGGTGCTATTCGTGCGTCCTCTCAAATGATCAGTTATGAACTGGCAATGGGTTTGTCGATTATTGCGCTGGTAATGATGACAGGCACACTGAGCCTTCGTGAAATTGTTCAACAGCAGCATGGCATACACTGGAATGTATTTTATCAACCATTGAGTTTTTTGTTATTTATCATCTGTGCTTTTGCTGAATGCAATCGTACACCTTTCGATCTTCCGGAATGTGAAACAGAATTGGTGGGTGGATATCATACAGAGTATTCATCTATGAAACTTGGATTTTATTTGTTTGCTGAATACATCAATATGTTTATTTCTTCAGCTATCATTTCTTCCTTATTCTTTGGTGGATATAACTTCCCGTTTCTGGATAGTCTTGATCTTGCACCAAACATTATTACCTTACTCGGAACATTGGTGTTCTTCGCAAAAATATTCTTCTTCATTTTCTTCTTCATGTGGATACGCTGGACCATCCCGCGTTTTCGTTATGATCAGTTGATGAAACTGGGATGGAAATATCTTATTCCGCTGGCATTAATTAATATATTTATTACAGGCTTTTTTGTATTGTGGCATAACGGATTATTAGAGTGGTAGGAGAAAGATATTAAACAACATGAACATTATTATATAAAGAAGGATTATCAGAAAAGTATTAAATAAGGAAAGTAGTAAAACATCAAAGGAAATAAAACAGGTGGTTATTGAGTTATTGGTTATTAGTTATT
>JANOBN010000217.1:0-2220 GCA_031411675.1 Bacteroidota bacterium
TTTCAATCTTTGCAGCGGAGCCTTTGGCACGTATCAATTCTTTTAGTTCTGCAATTTTTGAATAAGTGTTTTTTATAAAACCCTGTCCGCCAAATCCGGGATTAACTGACATCATACAAACCACATCAATGCTTGCAATAACTTCTGATAAAAGTGCAACAGGTGTATGCGGATTAATGGCAACCCCCGCCAAAACGCCCAACTGTCGCATGCTTTGAATGGTGCGGTGCAAATGAGTGCAGGCTTCATAGTGAACTGAAATTACGGCAGCACCGGCATCGGCAAAAGCAGCCAGATATTTATCAGGCTCCACAATCATTAAATGAACATCTAAAGGCTTACGGGCATGTCGGTTAATGGCTTTTATCACCGGCAATCCAAAGGAGATATTAGGTACAAAAACGCCATCCATTACATCGAGGTGAAACCAGTCTGCACGACTTTCATTCACCATTTTAATGTCCTTTTGCAGGTTAGAGAAATCGGCGGAAAGGAGGGAAGGGGCAATGATTGCTGACATGGGTATAATGTTTGTACAAAGATAATCCATTTAAGAACTACGGGCGACGGCACTGATTAAAGGGAGAAAGGGACTTTTTTAACCGATTAATAAATAGTTCTATTTATGCCTTCAAATTATAACGCTAAGAATATAGATTATAGAGGTGTTTTAATCACTTTCAATTTTGACCACGTTTGATAAGTGGTTAACTTTGTAAACTATGGCAAGTTATAATGGAGAATTTATTTCGAAACAGGAAGATGAAAGATTGATGGCCAAGCAGAATAAAGGTGATCTCAAGGCTTTTGCTGCCTTGTATGACAAATATGCATCGGTTATTTATGGCATCCTATTTAAAATTACTGCTGATAAAGTCCTGACTGAACAATTTCATCAAGTAGTATTTACCAAAATCGTTAGAGAATTCGCTGAAATTAACAATTCAAACATCTCTTTATTAACCCGAGTGATGCAGATTACCCGCTCAACTGCTTTGGAAGAAATAAAGGTTCAACAAATAAAACAGGAAAATAAAACCGGAAAGGCCAATAATTTCGTAACTAATCAGGATAATTATGAAAAAGATGGAACTTCACTCAAGGAAACGGAACTGTTTAATTTGATTTACTACAAAGGGTATAGTTATGAGGAAGCAGCATCAGTAATAAATATACCCATAACCGAGGTAAAAGTTAGAATTAGAAATGCGATTAAAAACCTGTGTGAAATAAGGATAGATGAAAACAACTAAAGAATTTATTGAATCAGGGATTCTGGAACAATATGTATTAGGCAATACTACTGTTGAGGAATCGACAGAGATAGAGCAAAGAGCAGCAACAGATGCTGAAATTCGTAAGGAAATAGATGCCATCAGTGAAGCATTGGAACTTTATGCGATGGAAAATGCCATTCCACCCAATGAATTAATAAAACCTTTTTTACTGGCAACAATAGACTACACAGAACGCTTAGAAAACGGAGAAGAAGTAACACATCCACCATTATTAAATGAGTCCTCCACCATTGAAGACTATTTACCGTGGATTAACCGTACTGATATGAAACCACCTTCCGGTGATCTTGATCTTTTTGCAAAAATAATCGGTTATACGCCAGCTGTATCCAGTGCCATTGTATGGATAAATGAATATGCTCCTCATGAGGTACATGACCATGAATATGAACGATTTTTAATAGTGGAAGGCACGTGTGAAATTATTGTTGAAGAAGAAGTACATCAATTAAAGCCTTCTGATTATTTTGCAATACCACTGCATAAAAAACACATGATAAAAGTTACTTCCTCTATTCCGTGTAAAGTTATTTTACAACGCATCGCTGCGTAAGGAAGTAGTTATTGAGTTATTTAGTTATTGGTTTTTGAGTTATTGGTTTTTGAGCTATTCAACAATTTATTATTCAATATTCCATGTTCGTTATTAGTTATTGAGTTATCGCGAGGTTTCGCGAGTTATTGAGTTATTCACTACTTCATTATTCAATATTCCTTGTTCATTATTCGTTATTGGGTTATTGAGTTATTCACTACTTCATTATTCAATATTCCTTGTTCATTATTCATTATTCATTATTCGTTATTGAGTTATTCAACACTTCATTATTCAATATTCCTTGTTCATTATGCGTTATTTTGTTATTGGTTAATAAGTTATCTAGTTATTTATTTTGTACTAGATACTTGATACTAGCTACTA
>JANOBN010000218.1:0-1976 GCA_031411675.1 Bacteroidota bacterium
TCAACAAACGGTAAATGCCTTCAACAAGGTCATCTACATAACAAAAGCTTCTTGTCTGGCTGCCATCACCAAAAACAGTGAGGTCTTCTCCACGCAATGCCTGCCCGATAAAAGCCGGTAAAGCCCTTCCGTCGTTTAGCCGCATCCGTGGGCCATACGTATTGAATATACGGATGATCCTTGTTTCTACATTGTGAAAAGTATGATAAGCCATAGTGATGGCTTCCTGGAAACGTTTTGCTTCATCATAAACACCTCTTGGACCAATGGGATTTACATTTCCCCAATAATTCTCATTTTGAGGATGAACCTGCGGATCGCCATAAACTTCACTCGTACTGGCAACAAGGATACGTGCATTTTTTGCAAGGGCAAGGCCCAGGCAATTGTGTGTACCGAGTGAGCCAACTTTTAATGTTTGTATGGGAATTTTTAAATAATCGATCGGGCTTGCAGGAGATGCAAAATGTAAGATATAATCAAGTTTGCCTGTTACATGAATGAATTTTGAAACATCGTGATGATAGAATTCAAAATTTTTCAATTTAAAGAGGTGCTCAATATTTTTCAGATCACCGGTGATAAGGTTATCCATGCCGATCACATCAAAACCTTCTTTGATGAAACGATCGCATAAATGGGAACCTAAAAAACCTGCTGCTCCTGTAATTAAAATCCGTTTATTCGACACTGTATTTTTTTTTAAATGTTTGAGGTTTGAAGTTTGAGATTTGAGGTTGTATTATAACTTTAAAGTCTATTACAACTTCGAACATCAAACCTCGAACTATGAACTATGAACTACTGCTTTTCGACCTACACTTTCATAATGAAATCCCAGTTCTTTCATCTGTGACAGGTCAAATAAATTCCGTCCGTCAAAAATTGCTTTGGACTTCAATTTTGAAGCTATCCTGACAAAATCGGGTGTCCTGAATTCATTCCACTCAGTAGCAATTACCAGGGCATCTGCATTTTCCAGTGCATCATATTGATTATCGGTAAATCCGATCTTATCTCCCACCAGTTCTTTTACATTCTTCATCGCCTCCGGATCAAATGCGGTAACAGTGGCGCCTGCGGCAAGCAATGCATCTATCATATACAAGGCCGGCGCTTCCCTGATATCATCGGTATTTGGTATGAAAGCCAGGCCCCACAATGCAAAATGTTTCCCCGATAATTTACCGGAAAAATATGCGCTGATCTTAGGTATCAGGTGAGTTTTTTGAACATTATTAACATCCATAACAGCATCGAGTATCTTAAAATTATATCCGATTTCTGATGAAGATTTGGCCAACGCCTGAACATCTTTCGGAAAGCAGCTTCCACCGTACCCGATACCCGGGAACAAAAAGCGTTTTCCAATACGGTCGTCGCTACCAATACCCCGACGGATCATATCCACATCTGCACCAAGCTTTTCACATAATTGTGCAATTTCATTCATAAAACTGATCTTAACTGCCAGAAAAGAATTGGCCGCATACTTGGTAAGTTCAGCAGATTTTTCATCCATGAATATGATTGGGTTTCCCTGCCTTACAAAAGGGATATACAGATCCTTCATCAATTTAATGGCTCTTTCAGAAGTTGTGCCTATTACAACCCTGTCGGGTTTCATAAAATCATCTACAGCTACCCCTTCCCGCAAAAATTCGGGGTTTGATACAACATCAAACGACTTTTCTATATCATCCCCTGAAAATGCCAAAGCACTTTTTAAAATAGCAGCCTTAACTTTTTCAGCAGTGCCCACGGGTACCGTGCTTTTATCAATGATCACCTTATAATCATTCGGCTTTATCAGTTTCCCAAGATCATCTGATACACCAAGGATATATTTCAGATCAGCACTGCCGTCTTCTCCGGGAGGTGTAGGCAATGCCAAAAATATAACCTGTGCATCTTTTATTGCTTCGGGAAGTGAAGTGGTAAAATACAACCTTCCTTCTTTCAGGTTTCTTAAAAAA
>JANOBN010000219.1:0-1717 GCA_031411675.1 Bacteroidota bacterium
CGATGATTTCAAGAGCCGTAATCCGGTATTAACGATAGGGACTTTTGACGGCGTACATATCGGGCATCAAAAAATTCTTTTGCGGTTAAAAGAAATTGCTGAGGAGATTAAAGGTGAGGTAACACTTTTAACTTTTCATCCTCATCCCCGATTGGTGCTATACCCTGATCAAAAAGATTTGTTGCTGTTAAGCACACGTAAAGAAAAGGAAGATCTTCTTAAAAAATATGGTGTAGATAATCTGGTGTTTATGCCATTTACCCATGCGTTTTCCCGGCTCAGTTATGAGGAGTTTGTGAAGCAGGTAATTGTTGCTGGTATTGGAGCAATGGTGGTGGTAATCGGGTACGATCATCACTTTGGACATAACAGAGAAGGTGGTCTAAAGCAGTTGCAGTTGCTGTCTAAAGTACATTCTTTTCAGGTAGAAGAAATACCGGAGCAGGATATTGATTATGCAGCAGTAAGCAGTACTCGTGTACGAAAAGCTTTGCTTGCCGGTGATATTTCCAGCGCAAATCAGTTATTGGGGAATCCATATACCGTAACTGGAAAGGTTGTTCATGGCAATCATATCGGAAGAGAATTGGGATTTCCAACTGCCAATTTAGTGACAGAGGATTATAAATTGATACCTGCAAACGGCATTTATGCAGTAAAAGTGCAGATTGAAAGTAAAAGCTATAACGGCATGTTAAGCATTGGCAATCGTCCTACATTTGATAATGGCAAAAGAAGCATTGAAGTAAATATACTCCACTTTAATGAAGATATTTACGATCAGGAAATAAGTCTTCAACTATTATACTTTTTAAGGGAAGAAGTTCGTTTTGACTCCCGGGAATTACTGATAGCTCAAATGCAAAAAGATAAATTACAGACAATGGAACTTTTATCCTGACCTTTGCGTATACTAAAAGTTAATGTTTACCTCTTGAAAAACCGGAATTCTATTTCTTATTTATTTAAATACATCCTGATTACCGGGCTTTTATTTTTACCCGGATACCGGCTATTGGCACAGGTGCATGTTGATTCCGTTTTCCTGATGCAACAGAAAGTTTATCACAATTTAAACGAGGCTCTTGCAGAGGCTGATTCGGTTTATATATTAGATCTGAGCCGTTCGAAACTTACCCTTTTTCCAACTGAAGTATTCCGTTTAAAAAACCTTCGTATTCTCGATCTTTCCCGCAATAAGATATCAGAACTCCCTTCCACTCTAAGTGCACTTTCCAATTTGAACGGGCTGGATATGTCTAACAATAAAATCACAAAACTCCCTCCCTCTATTGGCGATTTACATGACCTCATCTCACTTCGGCTCAACCGGAATTTGATTGATTCCATACCTCCGGAAATAGCCTCACTTAAAAATCTGGAAGTGCTGGAATTATGGGACAATGAAATCAACTACATCCCCGATGAAATTAAAGGGCTTTACAATCTGAAAGTACTGGAGCTTCGTGGCATACTTTTCAGTGAAGAGGAACAGCTCCGGATTAAGAGTTTATTGCCGGAAGCGAATGTGTACCTCTCCCCGAGTTGCAATTGCAGGAATTGATTTTAAATAAAAATTTCCATTACATTTTTCAAAAGGGGCATTCCGAGATATAAAAACGCATTCCACCTATAAAATTATCATAAAAATTAATTTTATAGGTAAAAGGAATCTTAAAAGCCCAAGCCCTTTTTGAATCAGGTTGTTTCTTTGTTA
>JANOBN010000220.1:0-5385 GCA_031411675.1 Bacteroidota bacterium
ATTTTTAACTTTACTACCGCCCTGTTTTGATACTTGATCAAACTCCTTCAGAGTGGCTATAATAAATACAATAAATGAAAGTGCCACCACTGAGGTATAAATAATTAGGTCTAAATTCTCCATCTCACTTAATTTTTTTAGAGTTAATATAGATCAGCAGGATTAACATAGTAGGTGGCCACAGACCAATAAATATTGCTCTGTCATGGTCCTGTAATACAGTATAATAATATTCTGAAACGAATATTAATATTAAGGATAAGAATAGAATAATCAATTCTGACGGTTTGAAATTTTTTAGCATGAATAAACGTAATTAAGTCTTAATAATATTAATTAACTTATCAATTAAGATTGAAATGATGTTCTCTTCCATTTAACGGCAACCTTTGATCCTGCGGCAAATATAACATTCTCCGGTGTACAATTATTTAAGAAGCAAAAGGATTTACCATAAACTTCCTCAAAGTCGCAATTGATTTGGTAACTGAGGACTTTGCTTATATCCCAACGTGGATGCTCCACCTTGTATTCATCTGTTTGTGAGGAATTTATGAGTGTATATCCGTAGTAATGTTCAAATATATATTCTTCAAAACTACCGGAAACCATCGGCTTCATTGTAATATCTGCCACAACAGAAAGGCTGTTCCAGAGACTCTTGGATTTCCATAAATATTGAATCTCACTAGTAGCAATTTTTAAAGTTTTTTTATTACGTGTTGGGACTGCACTGTAATGCTCCTTATATAAACGGTTAGCAATCCATGCAACCAATTTATAGGGTACCGTTTCATTGATAAAAACAACACCTCTCTTCACCTGACTACCATCCTTACGCGTTACATAAAATCGCAGGTTTACTTCCTCAAAAGTACCAAGACCCGGTACAGGCACTTGAAATATTTTAGTGTTACGAAACATAAATCCAACAAGACTTATATAGGTGTTCCCCTTATAATAATCCAGTTCAACCCCTGCAGGAAGAAAGGGCTCCAGTATCTTTGGATCTACTGCATAGTTTGCCATAATTAAGTCTTCCCATCGTGCTGTCAGAAAATTTTTCATTCTTTTGATCCTTTGTTCGTTATTTTTTGGGTGATTCCATATTAAGCAGACAAAGTTAATGACACTTCATCAAAATGGCTATTACTTTCTGAGCTTTCACCTCTTGTTGGCTTAAGTCGTATTTTCTGACTTAAGCATTTGTATAATTAGTAAGTCTTCAGACTTGCTTTACTAAAAGCGCAATATTTATTGAAGTAAGCATCTCTTGTGCTAAATCAAATTTGGATTCAGAAATGATAAGGACATTAGATATCATGCAACTGCACGCAGCAAGAATGCCTACGGGATTTAATGCAGAAACAAGTCGCCATGCCTCGCAATCAGAATGCAGAATTATTGCCTTTGCCAAATGTAATCTCGTCGCGCAGCGTTGCGATTATAATTTAGAATTTCCCTTCATATGGCCACGACCATTCACGACGACTGCATTATTAAATTGTAATATTGTTCTTACCGTGGGCATAAAACCTCATGATAACTTTTTGTTGTGGGGGTTGATCCGTGCAAGAACGCAAGGTCGTAGGGGACGGACTGTAAATGTTGCTTTCGCCTAATATAAATTTTCATCTTTTAACTCTGCGCCTTCTCGGCGTTTTCACCTCGCGCTCTTTGCGGTTAAATAACGTCTGATGAATCATGAACGTATGTTGAAAGTTGTGTAATGCAGCCGGCAACGTAAAGAATCATCGAAATCAGCAGTCCGAATCATCGCAATCAGCGATCATGAATCAGCATCATCAACAATTAATCAGCGTAAAAAATCAACGAAATCAGCGATCAAAAATCAGCGCCATCAACGTAATCATCGATCCCAAATTAGTGTCATTAGCGCCATCAGTGTTCTCAGATGTACTTCTCCCCCTTCCCCAATTTCACATCATTCACAAACTGCCGGATCTGTTGTTCATCTTGCTTCTTACAAACCAACAAAATATTACCCGACTCCACCACTATATAATCATCCAGGCCTTGTAAAACTACCAGTTTATCTTTTGGCATGTTGATGATACAATTTTTAGAATCGTATAACAAAACATTCTTTCCAACTATTGCATTATCATTTTTATCATGTGCAATGTGTTCATATAAACTTCCATAAGTTCCCAGGTCGCTCCATCCAAAATCGGAGCTCATTACATACACATTCTTTGCTTTTTCCATTACACCAAAATCAACGGAAATGTTTGTGCATTGTTCATATGCTCCTTTAATAAAAGCTTCTTCTGCATCGGTATCTAACGTATCAGCACCTTCTGAAAAAATAACGTCTACCTCAGGCAGATGTTCCTGTAATGCTTTATGTATCGCTTGCACATTCCAGATAAATA
The DNA here is from genome assembly GCA_031411675.1 of Bacteroidota bacterium. GTDB lineage: Bacteria > Bacteroidota > Bacteroidia > AKYH767-A > OLB10 > JANOXC01. The sequence goes on from JANOBN010000220.1 coordinate 2,397, forward strand.
TGCCGGCATTCCATAAAAATTCTCCGGTCTGTAAAAAGAACTTCGCCATTTCCAGATCGGGCTTTTCGGTAAATGTTTTTACGCGTGAAATTTTATTGGCCTGTTCTGTTTTATCATCTATAAACTGAATGTAACCATAACCTGTATCCGGACGACTTGGTTTTATTCCCAATGTTAGAAGGCAATCTTTCTCTGCCGTAAATGCCAGACATTTTCTGATAGCTTCAATAAATGCTTCTTCTTTTAAAATAACATGATCGCTGGGTGCTACTACAATATTTGCATTGGCATTCCATTTCATTATTTTATGCGTAGCATAAGCTACACAAGGTGCAGTATTTCTTCGCATCGGCTCGCTTAACACCTGCGATGGTTTCATCTCCGGTATTTGCTCCAGCACTAATTGCGTATAATCTGCATTGGTTACCACGATGATGTTTTCCGGAGGACACACTGTTAAAAACCGTTCATACGTTTGGCGAATGAGTGTTTTACCGGTTCCTAAAATATCAAGAAACTGTTTTGGCCTTGCATTACGGCTCATCGGCCAGAAACGACTTCCGATACCACCGGCCATTATCACACAATAATTATTATTCATAAGAAATCAAGAAAGGTGTTTTGTTCAACCAATTTAATCGCGCAAAGCAAAGCAAAAAAGCAATAGGTTATTTCAGACTGCGAAGTGCATTGCCAATGCCGTCTAACATACCCGGAATTTTATCTCTATGGCAGGTTCCTACAGAAAGGCGATACCAGGAGGAATCAGATGATGCACCAAATGCAGAGAAAGGTACAATGGCAAATTTTGCTTTGTCCAGTATAAATGCAGTAACCTCTTCTGTGGTTTTCAGCAGTTTACCATCTTCTGTGGTTTTTCCTTTAAGGTCAAACTGCACGGTGAGGTATATCGCTGCCATAGGTTCTATGCAATCAACGGCAAATCCTTCTTTCTTCAGTGAGGTAAATCCTTCATAAAAAGCATGCAAGCGATATTCAACTTCCGACTTAAAAGCCACCATGTATTGATCAATAGCGGGCTTATTTCTTAAGAAAGCAGCAGATGCCACCTGTTCTGCTTTAGGTGCCCATGCACCGATATGCGATAAGATGGATTTCATTTTTTCCATAATCACCTGAGGACCCATGCTCCAGCCTACTCTAATACCTGTTGCTGCAAATGCTTTGGATAATCCATCTACATAAATGGTATAGTTGCGTAATTCCGGACGAAGGCTTACCGGATCGAAATGCTGATGCATGCCAAAGGTTAATGCAGAGTAAATCTGATCGTACATAATGTACAACGGCTTTTCTCCTTCACGTCTTGACGCATTTTCCTCCAGCACTATATCGCAGATATCTGCCAGTCCTTGTTTTGTGAATACCGTTCCCGTAGGATTTTGAGGGGAGCATAAGGCAAGCAGGCTCGCTCCTTTTAAATGTGGTTTTAAATCGGCAGCAGTTGGCATGAAATGATGCTCTTGCGTAGCCTCAACCTGAATTCCTTTCGCCTGCATCAAATGGCAATAGTGATTGTTATTCCATGATGGCACCGGATACACAACTTTATCACCCGGATCAATTAAAGTGGAGTAAATACCATAAATCAAAGGACGTGCTCCGCCGGCAATTAATATTTCATCAGGCTGGTAAGTAAGCTGTTGCGTGTCGGCAACATAAGCCGCTACGGCCTGACGCAATTCCAACATTCCGTTAGCTACGGGATAGTTGGTATGACCAGCTTTATAAGCATTTATTATTTCCTCAAGAAGTACGGTAGGAATGGGAAATACCTTTGGGTCAAAATCACCGATCGTGAGGTTGGCAATTGCTTCCCCTTTTTTTATTTTTTCATTGATCTCATTAGCCAGCTTTATGATTTCTGAACCAATAAGATGCTCTGCCATATGAGAGACCTTTAAAGGGGCAGTAGTTTGTGTTGTTGTAGACGACATGGGGTTAATTTACGTGGCAAACGTACGGGAAAGTAATCATACGATGAAGCAATTAAGGGTAATTTCTTTCACACCAGAAGTTTAAGTATCAGTTGTTCCGTTTCCGGGCTATCCCACTTGCTTTCTATGCCGGGCATTTTCATCACTTGTTGCATAATTTTCTCCTGTCGCTGCCCTTCATGCAAGGCCTCACTGTAGCGTATATCAGGACTATAGGTAACCATGGTGTATAACGGTATCCATTTATCCGGATGTTTTCCGCTAAACCAGGCTTCTATCTTTTTTTGGAGAAGAAATTCCGCCTGACCCACTTTATCTCTCATTTCAAAAAAGTTACCGATAGCAAGATCAGCAATTGCATCCCCATCGGGTTTACGAAGGCGCTCAAATTCGATGAAGATCAGCTCCCAGTTGTTGCCATGCTTCTCCATCAACTGATCCAGCACAACACAATCTTCAAAACCGCAGTTCATACCCTGACCGTAAAACGGAACAATGGCATGTGCTGCATCGCCCAACATTAGCATTTTATCCTTATAACGCCACGGGAAACATTTAACAGTAACTAAAGAGGAAACAGGATTGTTCTGATATTCATTATCAAAGTCCGGCATCAACGCTAATGCATCACCAAATATTTTTTTGAAAAAATTTCTTGCTTTATCCAATGTATCTAATGCTGCAAAAGAATTTTCTCCTTCGAAAGGAAAAAACAAGGTGCATGTAAATGTCTTATCAAGATTTGGTAATGCAATCAACATGTAAGTACCACGTGGCCAGATGTGCAATCCATTCGGATCCATAGCAAACTCACCATTAATGGGAGGAATAGTTAATTCTTTATAGCCATGTTCCAGATAATATTGTGAATAGTTAAAACGATCGGTTGTCAACTGCATTTGTAAACGTCCTGCAGAAAATGCACCATCCGTATTAAATATTCTGTCAGCAGAAAATGTTTCCTGTTTTTTGGAATCATTATCTTCCACGGTAATTGCTGCTGCATTTAAATCAACATGAGTACATCTTTT
>JANOBN010000221.1:0-10147 GCA_031411675.1 Bacteroidota bacterium
CTTATTAATCTGCACAAAATAGATTCCGTTTTTATATTTACTCATATCCATTAAATACTGCCCCGATCCCGTAAGCTGAATATCTGCAATCAGGTGCGTCAATATGTCATAAACTTTTATGGAATTGATATTGCTGTTGAATGTCCTGATGTGCAATACTTCATTGGCAGGGTTTGGAAACAACATGGAACCGGTAACATTCTCCGTTTCGCTAATACCAAGTGGACAATTATTGACTGCCGCAAAGGAAGGATTCATTGTTTTAAAAGGACCGGATCCGTTAGCACATCTTCCATATGATATATTTGCTGTTTGTTGGGTGAAATAGACGCTGTCAATAGTTGATGTTGGATAACTGAACAAAATCTGTTCTCCACTGCCGGCCAGCTTAAAATTAGTATGAAGTCCTGTCTGTAAAAGGTCCTCATCCGCCCAAACTGTAAGATAACCGTTTGCAGGTATTACCGTACTTTGAGGGAATGCCCATTTTAAAGTATTTGCAGCATCATCAGTAAGGTAACAACCTTGCAGAGAAACCGGAGCAGAAAGATTATTATGCAGCTCTATCCAGTCTTCAAATTCGCCATTTGCATCTGTAATAATGTTTTGATTATTTGCCATAAATTCATTGATTACTACATCTCCGGCGGCTATCTGCTGGATGGTGGCATTTATAATATAAAACTCATGCTCGGCACGTTCCGGCGCAAATCTTCCTGCATTGACATTTTCGGCATATATATAATACTGCATTACTGCTGAAGAAACGGTAAAATCGGCTCCATAAACATTGTCACCGGCAGCACCATCATTATGTAAACCATCATCAAACATCGGAACCCGGTTGAACTTTTGTGCAATATCGGACCGGTAGCCCAGATAAACACCATTAGTATTGGTATTGCTGACTAATGCTGTAATGGATATGATATTGTTTAATGCAGGACTGGCATTACTTGGCTGAACAGCACTAATCATCGGAGGCGTATAAGTGAAATCTGTATTTGTTTGTAAATAACTCATTCGTGCAGCCATCAGATTCGTTATTCCGGGAACTGTATAATTTCCTACAGAATAGTCTGTGGTCATACCGTTCTGGAATTGAGTATACGTGTAGAATTTATTGGGGTCAGACTGAACAGCAGTATCAATAAGTGACTGTAGTTGTGCTGCTGTAGTCTGATACAAATTGCTTGCAAACATTTCATTGGCAATAGTGCGTAAATGTGCAATATACATTCGCTTCGACATACCGTTATTCATTACAGCATTTATCATTGGCCAGTAGGTATCTGTTGAATGAGCCAACGGATTTAATTGCTGCATGTTGGCAATACTCAGGCTACCCATACTGGTATTTCCGCTTCCTACAAAGGGAAATCCGCCAAACGCCATATTTAAATCCCAGACAATAGGATTATAATGATTGGTATTGTCTTTATATATATAGTAATTCTGGCAAAATACACCGGTATAGCTATCCAGATTCACCAGCAGGTTATTAAATGCCAGCATCCACGCAACACGATCAATATCCATGATACTTCCCATAGTAGTGCCATGATTGGTAACCGAATCGCATAAAGCCACCAGATCATTCCATCCGCTGTTCGACTTCAATTCATAATAATTAAAGTAAGATGAACTGTCACCGGCAGGAATATAACGCAGATTACTTTTTGTTGTTGGTCCGGGCAATACAATTGGATTGCATTTGAAAAATGTATTCTGAGAGGAATAGAAATGATTGGAGCAAAAATCCTTGTTAATATTCTCGTCATTAGAATATAAACCAATGTATGAACCATTGATATAAAGTTGGGCAAAATTGGAGGTCGGAGCATGCATGTAATTATTCAGAATATCATAAGCCAGTACCTCACGGATCATGGAAGGATCAGCGTAACAATTACTAAGTTTAATATCAGTAACTCCCTGATAAGACTGATTTAAAAGATGATCAATCTCAATGTGAACCGGATTTTTAATATAAGTGGAATCATAGGAGCTGTTACCCTTATACTTCACTCCTACACTATCATATTGAATACCGTTAATCTTCACCCAGTTTGCCAACACATATCCGTCAGCACCATATTTAGCAGTATCCAGCTGGTAATCCCAGTTTGCCTGATTGAAGTTTACCTCAACCGACTGAATGGTATTTACATTGTAAAAAGTGGTTTGAGCATTGACAAAATGCAGGCTGGCTACCCAAAAGGTAGTCAGCAATAATCTTTTAGCATTCATAATTGTGTCTATTCGATAATTAACTTTCCGGAAGCAGTAACATTACCTTCACCGATAATTCGAATAATATATAATCCACGATCAAGTTCTCCCCTGCTGATCATCATTCGATTTCCGGATAATCCTGTATAATTTCTTACAACACGGCCGGAGGCATCACTTAAAGTTACATTACGATTTTCGCTATTCGTATAAAACTGCACATAAGAAGCTTCTGTGCAAGGATTCGGGTAAATAGTAAACTTATCAGTTAAGTTTTCAGAAATATATTGTGGGCAAGCTGTACAGGCTGCAAAGCAAACCACTGATAACAACGTATCACCCGACACCTGAACACTTCTCGAAGAGTTTACCGAACAAATTCCGGGAATTACTTCTGCATCTGCAATTGTATTACCGTTATAGAATTTATACTCATAGGTGCCTGTTGTTACATAGGAAATAATTTCATAAACATTTGCTCCAAAGGAATACATCATCGTTGTAGCAGGATTCCATCCCTGAAAATTTCCTGCAACATGAATGCCCGCTAATGAAACTATACCCAATGCAGACATATCAACATAAGTTCGGAGTAATGTTAATCCGGCAGGAGCATTTCCTCCGAATAATAAAGCACCTATAAAAGTAGTATCGTCAGCAAGTGAATCCACCCAAAGCCACCGGTTATCGTTAAAGTTATAACCTACCCGTGATGGTTCAGGAACAAATTCAGCTTCATAAAACTGATCGCCATTCACAAATTTGTATTCATATTTTGCAAATGCAGGAATATCCACAACTATGCTGTAAATATCCGTTATGCCTTCCTGAGTAAGTGTAGTTGTGTTAGATGCCCAGTCACCTCCTGGAAATCCGGCCAGCGTCTGGAAATCACCGGCAACGTGTATGCCTGTTACGTTTATCACCTGCCCGGTCATATCAACAGCAAATTTTACCTTCTTGGCAAATGATGTTGTACTTACTAATAACAATGTAAAGAGTATTGATTGTTTCATTTTGTTTTGGCTTATTTAAGAATTACTACTTTTTTATTCATCAACACTTGTTGACCTTCTTTCACACAAAGAAAATAGATACCATTTGTCAGAGCTGACATATCAATATTTTTAACGTTATCGGTTTTGATTAATTCCTTACCGGTATGATCTGCAACTGTCAGCTCCATCAGCTCCACATAATTTTCCAGTCCTTTTATATTAACCCATCCTGTTGATGGATTTGGATAGACAATAAACTTATCCTTTTCCTTTGAAGAAGCAACTCCGGTAGTTGTTGAATAATCAAAATCAGCAGAGTAACTATATACACAACCATTTGCATCTGTAATTCTAACAATATATATTCCATTCTGAGTCGGAACATAATAAGGATCGGTAGCTCCCACTATCTGATAACCGTTAAAATACCATTGATAAGTAGTTGCTGCATCTGCAAATAAAGTATCATTAGCTAATGTAATAGCAGGAATTGCAGGTGCAGCATTATAAACATAACAACTATCATAACGGAATGCTTTTGGAACAGAGCCGGTAGCAGTTTTAGACCATAATAATGCGCCGGAAGGATCAAATTCTTTTATAACGCCTGCAGTGGCAATGGTAACAATCATATTTCCGTTTGGTAATTGTTGTGAGTTACCCATGTTACTGTTATAACCGCCGCTTGCCTGACGAAATGTATAAGTGGAAGGTGAATATGCACTCCCCGGAGTGATAGTGTAATTATAACCATTTTCAGGAGCATCTATGATATCAACACAGGATGCATTCATGGAAATTCCCTGATTATTGTAAGCAACTAAAAAACCTGCATTTGGAGAACCTTCCGGAATCCAGTGTGCATCGTGAGTAATGCTTAATATGGTAGACCCGGCGGCACTATACGCGGCAGGATTTCCCCATCTGTATAAAATATCACCTCCTTTTCCTGAATTACCTCCGGTATGTCCGGCTGCTTCCAGTGTGGTGGTACTATGATCAATTACATAAATTTCATTCAGATTATGACAGGTAAATGCAATTTGATTCAACATCGGGTTAAAACTAACGCCATTCATATGCATCCAGTCTTTCGCAGTTTTATAGTTGATGTTTAGTAATTCAGGATGATTGACGATGGAAGTCTGATAATTTGCTTTTAAAGGATCCACATTCTGCACCAGATGATCCCATGCATGCCATTCCCAAACCACATTGCCTCCTGTTAAGCCTACAGGCTCAATTTCTACAATTTTATCAGGCCACATTTCAATGGCTGATGTGCATCCTGCTGCAGTAACCTCAGCAGCAGTTTTACGCTCGTATGCAATTAGCAACACATTGCCGTTTGGCATTTGATGAATATCATGATGTGTGCAATATTGTGTAGTAGAATACTGATAGTCCCAAACTACATTTCCGTTCCAGTCCACTTTTTGAACCTGGCCACAAATCGGTCCGCCGGTAAATGAATTGCCTGACTTCGACACCGTCCTTAGGAGCTCACCTCCGGGTTGAAGATAGGAAGAATAGCAGGTTTTAGTGGTTGTGGTGTGTGGCCAGGTATGGACATTTGCATTGTTGGTATCAATAAGATACGTCGTTGTACCTGCCATTGTACCGTAAAGCGTGTAGTTTCCCCATTGTTGGGCAGATACAGCTGAAGTTATCAGGCTAAATAGTAATAGTAATGGTTTTAAGGATTTTACGCTCATCATTATTAAGGGTTTATAAGTTTACAAATTAAAACAAATCACCCGTATCCTACAATAATAGAATACCGAATGCTTAATTTCTCAGGATGACCGGTTTTGGAGCTCGGTACGCGCAATGGACGACCAATATCCGCCATGGTTTAATGGCTTAGGATTTTTTTAAAAAATAATCAATAACTTTTCAAAATTGCACGAATCAAGGAGTCCTTTTGAGCCGGATTTAGAGCATAATTGTACTTAAAGGTACTTCCTTCCCAATCACCATAAAAAGGGTTAGGCAAAACAATATAACGAGAGCCAAACTCTCCGCTCAAATCCATTACATTCCGGTTTCTTTCTTCCGTTGTTTTTTTATCAAAACGTGCACTTAAATCAGCAAGGTTATCACCAAGATATAACAAAATGGTATAATTCGCCGCAACAGTCTGTCTGCGTAACTCCTTGCTTGACGTTCCTTGTCTTAGCATCAAATGGGTGCTATCAGCATAAGGAAATCCAAATTTGGACAAATTCTTTTGGGTTCCTGCCCTTTCAGCCTCTTCTCTATTGGTGATATAAAATACTTCTACCCCTTTGCCTTTTGCATAATTGAAAAAGTCTAAAGCACCGGCCAGCGTATCAGCCATCGAAAGAGACGTCCATTCCTGCCAGCTTTCCAAACTATATTCTTTATTTTCCAATGCCCGTTTAACAGCATAAGGACTGTTATTTAAAATGGTTTCATCGATATCAGTAACTATTGCCGGTGGCATTGAAGATGGTTGCGTTAGTGCTCCATCCAGAATCATCCTTGCTAAATTATAGGACTGCAGACATAAGGCTTTATACTCTGCTGCCTGCTGCTGATAAAATGCAGTATAAAGTTTCGCGCCGAAAACCATCGATTCTTTTTGTTTTAAAGAAGAAACGGATTGTCTTTGAGTCTGACAGGCCGTAATTAGAAGAAAGAACAACAGTATGCTTTTAATGTTTTTCATGTTAAATATTAGGATTGGCAAATGTGATAAAACTGATGAAACAAAAGTAGTTTTTTCAATTTTAATGATGTATAAATCAAATCTTAACTCCAAGTGTAAGGAATGATCCAGTTATCAATTTGGCTGTATTAAATCCCAGAGATTTCCATAAAGGTCTTCAAAAACACAAACCTTGCCCCACGCTTCTTTAACCGGTTCACGTACAATCTTTATTTGTTTTTCCTTAAGATTTTTATAATCCCTGTCCAGTTCATCCGTTGTTAAAAATAAAAACACTCTTCCTCCTGATTGATTTCCAACAAAAGCGACTTGTTCACTATTTGCTGCTTTGGCAAGAAGTAAACAACATCCGTCAGAACCGGGTGGTTGTATTAATACCCATCTTTTTTCAGCACTTAGTCTGGTATCTTCAATAAGATTGAATTGTAACTTTTGAGTGTAAAATGCAATTGCTTCATCGTAATCATTTACCAATAAAGCAATGTAGGCAAGATTTTGTTTCATAAATGCCAATTATTCGGTTTCTAAGTTTAAATAATTGGCAATTTATAAACTTTATACATTTTAGCAAAATCAACACATTGTTTTTCTATTAATTCATACACCTTTAATGAGATACAAGGAACAATATTTCCATCCTATATAGTGGTTTTTCTGTTGTTTACAGGTACTAAATTTAAATCAACCTTTTGTGCTGAAACAACTACTCCTATGAGATTAATATAGTAAAGTGAAAAGATGATTTTAAGGAAGTTCATTGTCTGTATTGATTATGTAACTCTATTGTAAATTGAAAATAATATTTATTTGCATTTTTAACTAGGTAATTTAATTTCAATGAGGCAATAGGGCACCGGATTTTGAATTAACTTTGCGTTAACAACATGCATTTCACATTAAACAACTATGAAAGACTATAAAAAATATTACATCCTTGCTGCTCCTCCTGAAGATGTCTATCTCGCCCTGACTAATCCTGTCACCATAAAGTTATGGACCTCCGAAGAAGCCATTATGTCAACAGACCCTGGCTCGGAATTTTCACTGTGGGATGGCTCAATTACAGGCAAAAATCTGGAGTTTGAGGAGAACAGGAAGATTGTTCAGCAATGGTATTTTGAGGAGGCCAGCGATAATTCAATAGTAACTATTATTCTGCACCCTCATGCTGAAGGTACCTCTGTGGAATTACGACATACAAATATTCCTGATGAAGATTACGAAGATATTGTAGATGGATGGAACAGCACGTATTTTGGTGTGCTTCAGGATTTTTATAAGGAAGAATAAACCGTTACCGAAAATTCAAGAAAACAAATACTATTTGATAATTTTTCCCTTCGCAATTAATCCCGCTTTACTTCTTACTTCATAAAAATAACTTCCTTTAGATAGCTCCTGAATGTTTAAAGAAACGAAACCGTTGAATACTTGTTGGATTATTTTTTTATAGGTGATATCATAAAGAATGATTTCAGCATTTTCATTTGAGTTAATAGCAATGTTTAAAACATCCAAAATTGGATTAGGATAAACCATTACATTATCATCTTCACCTTCGTCGGTTATGCCTGTTGTACATGGTGGTATTTGTATTAAGGAAACATTATCAACATAACAATAAGCCATTGCAGTAAAACCGGAAGGATTTACCAATACCGTTGTTGTATTTTGATCTTCCTTAAAATTTCCTAATATCAGGTGATTTTCACCTCCATTTGCAGTATAATTGGCGGAAACCACACTCCAGGTTGCTGAATTAAAGTAATTACCTGCCGTATTGGAAATATGAGGATTAAGCGGTAACGGATAATACGTATTCACATTGGTAATGGCAGAATGTGCAATGAATACTCCAATCGCATCAGTTGAGTACTGACAATAATCTCCCAGGTTCACATACATTTCAAAGTGATAACAAGTGCCCGCAACAAGTGGAGCAGTTAAAGGAACTTCCAGGTATTCCCGAACATTACCGGAAAGCTGAGAAAGATATATACCTGCATAAGCCACACCGCTTTGAGCCGGTTGATTGCCAAAAACATTATCAGGAACATCTACATTAAAAGCACCACATTGATTGTAATAATCCGGTGTTCCCGCCTGTGTTACACCACCGGATGAAAGATTAATCCAGGAAGTAGCGTTAGTCAATTGGCCCGTACTTGCCGGACAGGTGGCAAATTGTTCAAAGTCCCCGTTAGTAACCAGATTCTGTGCATCAACTGTTAAGCCCGCTAATATTAAAGTAAGTATAAGGGTTGATTTTTTCATTATTAAAATTCTTTTACCTCTGTGATTGATCAGAAATATTTGATAAAATATTTTAAACGAAGATTTCGCCAAATAAGTTACATCGAGAGACGGCTTGGCATTCTTTATATTTTCATTCAATATGCTTTAAGTAAAAATTTCCTTTATGAAGAAACAGACATTAATCTACAATCATTACTCCATTATCGAACCTTACACTGTAGCGTAATGTTTTATTTGGCCTTTCTTCCGGGTAATTACAGGCAAACAATAGTTAAAACAAATAAATGGAAATTTGAATTTTATTCTTCTGTTTTTGGTTTGTGGTGTTTTGCATTTCAATTTTCAGATTCAAGTAAGTAAAACAGGAAAAAGTGAATAGTTAATAATTATAGAGAATAGTGAATACTTAGTGCATAATAGTGAATAGTAATAGTTAAGGGTTATGAGTTATGGGTATGTACCAACTCAATAACGAATAATTAATAATGAATAATGAACAAGGAATATTGCATAATGAAGTATTTAATAACTTAATAACTAATAACCCAATAACCAAATCACCTAGTAACCCTTTCACTTAGTCACCTAGTCACTTATTTTATCAGAGAGCTTTAATGAAAAATAGTAATTAAGCTACCTTATGTTTTCTTAAAAATGGAAAGTTACATTTCCCTTAACAAAAAAAGGTGTTCCCGGCGTAAAGTGCAATTCAGAAACGGATTCCGGTTCATTAAACAGACGGCTTTCCGTGTCAAATTGTGCCTGATTCCAGTCTACATTTAATAGGTTTTCAGCACTGATTCCGAATTCTACTTTCGATAATTTGTAAGCAACAATAGCATCCATTAAAAAATAACCTTTAGCCGTAACACTATTTGTTTCATTGGCAGGACGTGAATCAATATGACGGTAACGTAGACTTGCATTGAATCCACTTTCCTGTTTATAGGTCAATCCTCCTATGCTGGTAAAGCTTGGTGCAAGAGGAATATAATTTTCTCCTTTTGGAATTCCGACCAATCGCCCGTGATTATAATTCAAATCCATATCTGCAAATAATTTATCAGTAAGTTGATATCGGATACTTAAATCAATCCCCGCTCTTCGGGTAGGTGAATTAGTTTCTATAGTTGCCTCATCCCCAACATAAACTAATTCACTCTCCAGATATAACCCCCACAATGCCGCATTAACCAATACCCTGCTTCCTAATTTGAATTCACTGCCCACCTCACTTCCATAAGCTTTTGGCAAACTATTACTGGTCTTATTTATAACAACTGAACGGGCGTCATTGGAATGAAAACCAATTCCTGATTTTAAAAATAACTGTATTTTATTATTTATTGCATAATAGAAATTTAACTTAGGGCTTGCACGTAGAATCGATTTTATTCCTGATAAATTCTGATCCCGATTATCAGTAAAATTAAACTGAAAATAATCCAGTCTTGTGCCGGTATTTATTGAAAAATGTTTGTTGAAATCAAGAGTGAAATCAACATAAGCGCTGGAATTCTGCTGATTTACCTTACCGGTTACTATAGTGTCCAAAACTTCCCGATTTTTGGTATGCTTAAGTGAAATATTTGCCAGATCATTGCGCGTTCCTATTCCTGCAGTTGTGTGCAGTGTAAGATTGTTTATAAAATAATCTTTTTGCCGGCTACCACTATAACCAAAAATATTCCTGTGGTCTGTTTGAAGTATTTCATCACCATTTACCGGATCGTTAAGATAGAATGTAAAATCAGAATAAAGATTGAAATTGTAATTAACATAGTAAAACTGATTTTTTATTACTGCATTATTAGCAGTAGTTGAAGTTAAAATGGCATTGATGTTTGTTCTTGATGTTTCACCTCCTTCTGAGGGATCTACACTTCCATAACGGCTGATGTCTCCTGCATCAACTGCTCTTTGCGGCACTTGTCCCGAAGCTTTCCATTTGGCAAAAAAAGTTGATGCA
>JANOBN010000222.1:0-2341 GCA_031411675.1 Bacteroidota bacterium
TTTAAATAAATTAATAATCATAGGCAATTCATCCAGCCAGAACTTACGTAGTAAACTTCCCCACGTAGTTATGCGGAAATCATGGGCAAATTTACCACCCTCTGCAAGATTGTTTTGCTCATATATATATTCCTGAAGATATTCAGCATAAGGGTACATGGTACGGAATTTAAATACCTTTATTAATTTACCATCCTTACCAATCCGGTTCATTATAAAAAGTGGTCCGTAGGAAGGATTAGCATCATAAAAAGGTGCCTTTTCTTTACGGGCAACAAAATATGTCAGTTTGTTTATTTCAACAACATCTACGATACGAAAACCACAAGAAACAAGTCTGCCTAATGCTTCTGCTTTTGACATCACCCTGTTGCGGCCATTGGTAATGAAGAAGTATATCTTTTTTAATACGGGTAATTTTGGGAAAACTCTTTTAAAAATAAAGTCGAAAAAGAAATATATATGCGAAAATGCCGGAATATATTTATTCAATAATCGTGATTTACGTTGCTCTTGTGTTTCAACCAATCCAATATAATAACCACCTACAGGTAGTTTTTCATTTACTGATTCCTGAAACTTATTTACAAAACGTATATCATTTACTTTTTTAAGATTAACGATAGTTTCACAATTAGTATCCGGAAGATTGATAATATTAAATGCTGTTGATGTCATCATGATTTTAGTGACATCAGCAGATATGTCTGCATATTTACTTATTAGTCCTTTGATACTTAAAGGAAGTTCATTAATCAGCACAGCTTTCATCAATCTTGAAGAATTAATATGTTTCTATCAAACTTACTACCCGTTAATCAAAACCACTTAAACCTTTCGGTGAATGACAAAAGCGAATAGGTCAATCCAGAATAAAGGCAGGTAAGTACCGATTTTCGTTTTCTTGTCCTTAAAAGTACAACTTCCTACAATACCAATCAAGACCTTACACGTAATTAACAAAGCCGATCCCCGCTCAGGACGAGGGTTGTAAACAGGGAAGGGCTAATCTACCCCTGTTTAGGAGCTCTTTCTTTTAGGAATACTTCAGTTGTTTTTTAGTGATTCCTTACACAATCAACAGGTTACATTTTTACTAAAAGCCGGATACCAAATAGGATAAGACCCGCACCAGATATTCGGTTCAGCCAAAGAAGAAAACGGGCTGTCAATAACTTTTTTAAACGGGAGGCTAAAAACGCTTTTAAAAGGTCGGTTCCGAAGACGGTAAATACCACTGCTGAGAAAAATAAGAACTGGTCCCTTCCTTCTATAATTTGGCCGGAGTGAAGAGCCCCGGCAACACCAATCCAAAAAATAAGCACAAAAGGATTTAACGAATTCAACATAAAACCTTTTGCAGTATCAATTAACATGGTTTTAGAGTCATCAGGTAACACAAGATCTTTTGGAGAGACCTTTGCAGGCTTTAATATGCTGAACAAGCCAAAGGTGATAAGCAATAAGCCTCCGGCCCATCCGATTATTTTTTCATGATTATTAAATGCCTCAATTCTGGAACTTCCAAAAACTGCAATACCTATAAACAACAGATCGCTTAAAGCAACACCCAGAGCCAGATAGGCTGCAGGCTTAAACCCCTTTTTAATACTGGTGTTAAGCAACATAAAAAATACAGGGCCAATCATTAATGCTAAAACCAGACCCAACGAAATACCTTGTAAAACGGAAGTGAACATATGGTGCCAAAATAACAATAATATTAAAGGTATTATTACGGATAGATGATAATCTATAAGATTGCTTTATCTATTTTCGCCGGTAACATGTTCCGTAAGCACTCTGTTTTTTATTTATTAAGCTGTATAGGGCTGCTGATTTCATCCTGTAAGAATGACCTGGATGTTATTGATGACTATAAGGAAACTACTATTGTTTACAGTTTACTGAATTTTAAAGATACATCACAGTATATCAGAATTCAAAAAGCCTTTTTGGGAGAGGGCAATGCTTATCTGATGGCACAACAGGCAGATTCTATCTATCCCGACACCAGTGATTTTATTGTTTCACTCCAAAAAATTAACAATGGGAATACCGTAGATTCATTTATTCGTTTCAGCCCGGTAACCGGCATATTAAAGGAAGAAGGATTATTTACTAATTTCCCTCATGTTCTTTTCAAATCCATTGATAACCCACTAACTTCGGCTAAAGAAGATTATATTGATAAAAAAGCCAGTTACAAGCTCATCCTCGTTAACAAACGTACAGGTATTGTTGTGAATGCAACAACACCAATTGTTAAAGATGTTGTGCTCGATCTAACATCTCCATTGCTTTACCCTAGCAGCAATATTAATTTGGCAGGGATTAATCC
>JANOBN010000223.1:0-3500 GCA_031411675.1 Bacteroidota bacterium
GGCTCCTGTAAAAATTATCATCCAACAGTAAACTTATATCAGGATTAATTAACTAACTGTAAACTTCTTCAGGCCGGGTCAGAGCGTACCAAAAATACCTATTCTCAGGCACTATATTATCACATTGCAATAAGGATGCACAGCAGTAAAGCCATAGTGGCTATCGAAACGATGTTGATACGAATAATCCATAAAATAATCAAATGAACAAAAACCTATACTGAATATGGTGCTGATTATTTTATACAACAACTTCAACAATGCCTGCGCTATAAAAATCAAACCCTGCCGAATGTTATCGGTACCGCGTAAAAAATAGGTTACATGGCCGATAAGATTATAGCCGTCTCTTTTATGGATTTGCAAAATCCTTTTTTCTACACAAAAAATAAGAAAAGGGAAAATCAAAAATGTGCTTGAAATAGGTTGGCGTTAAAAGCGTAGAAGTTTCATTACTCAACCAAAAATTTTTGCAAGGATTGATTTGTTGAGTGGCTTTTCAATAAAATCTATTACGAGGGGATTAAGTTTAGCGCGTTGAACATCGGCCGGATCAACGGAAGAGGAAAGCATGTAGATATTGAATTGATTTTTTACCGGCTCCGTGAATGCTTTAAACTTATCAAGGAATTCCCATCCTGTTAAGGTGGGCATGTTGATGTCTAAAAAAAGCGTTATTTTTTCCAGAACTTGATTCCTCGTGAATTCAGTTTCTATGTATTCCAATGCTTCCTCGGGAACAACAAAATCCCTTATTTCTACTTCTCCAAGTGACTTTCTCAATACCACTTTAGAAAGTAAATTATTGTGCGGGTCATCGTCAACGATTAGAATTCGCTTTGCAGATTTTGTCATGTTTAATTTATATTATTTTCAAATACAATTGTAAATTCTGTACCCTTGTTGAGTTCACTTGCAATGGTTATTTTTCCGCCAATTGCTTCAACCTGTGTCTTTACCATGAATAAGCCCATGCCTTTACCTTCTACGTGTGAGTGAAAGCGTTTGTAAAGTCCGAAAACTTTATCGCCTTTTGTTTTCATGTCAATGCCTAAACCATTATCCTTAAATGTGAGAATTACTTTTCCGTTTTCTTTTTTGCTTTTTATTTGAATGAGTGGTGTCACATCGGGCTTACTGTATTTTATGCTATTGCTGATAAGATTGTAAAAAATGCTGTTCATATATACTTTTAGAGAAAATATTTTGTCAAGTTCTGAAAAGTCGGGTTCGATGCGGACGTGATGTTTGTCTATAATATTTCCGATGCTGACAATTATTTCGTTTACTAATTTTGAAAAAGATATTAGTTCTTTCTTTTCACTGACTCCGCGTTTTATCTGTAGTATGGAGTTGAGGTCTTTGATGATGATATCTAGGCTTGAAACGGTTGTGAAAAGTCCGCGCAAAAATTCTTTTTGTTCTTCTGGTGTGAGCGTTTCATCTTGTAAAATTTCTGTAAAACCCATAATGTTTGCTGTGGGTGCGCGCAGGTTATGGGAAACTATAAAGGTAAACTGTTCAAGGTCGCGGTTGCGCTGCGCCATATCATCAATCAGTTTTTCACGCTCCTGGTATGCAATTAATAATTTTTCTTCTTGTTTTTTCTGCTCTGTAATATTTGTCATAGCTCCAACCATCCGGATAGCTTTACCATTCTTATTGCGTAAAATCAATCCTCTGTCTATTACAAAAAATATTTCATTATTATTGTTTAGTATGCGGTATTCCTGCTCCCATCTGTTACAATCGGTATCTTCCAGGGCCTTTTGAACACTACTTTTAATTTTGGGAATATCTTCACTGTGAAAATGATCATTCCAAAAATCTTTTTTCTCCAAAATCTTGGATGTTCCAACTCCTAAAAAATTATCTATGGCATTTGATCTAAAGAATGTACCACTTTCTATATCCCAATCCCAGATGACATCATTGGTAGCCTCGGTTACTTTTTTGAAGCGTTCGTTGGCCAGGAGGATGGCTTCTTCTGCCTTTTTACGTTCAGTGATATCCTGGCAACTTCCAATAGCCAACAACGGCTCGCCCTTATCACCAAAAGTTACTTTCCAGTGCTCTTCTACTACTTTCGCCTCCCCGGAAGCTGTTACAATGCGGTGTTCAATCCTATGTTGAGCCTGAGCAGTAGCCTGGGTTGAATCTTTTAAAGCTTTATCTACTTTTTCTCTATCGTCTGGATGGACATACTTTAAAAAGCTCTCGTGGGTAGTTTCAAAACTTTCTCTATCCGTTCCAAAAATGCGGTAGGTTTCATCAGACCAGGTTAGCTTTAAAGTAGACAAATCAGTTTCCCAACTGCCTATGTTAGCCACCTCTTGTGCACTGGTAAGATGAATCTGTTGCAATTGTAACTGCATCGCAAGTTGGCGATATTTTTGTTCGCTTTCAATCAGCTTCACCTGGCTTTGTTTACGTTCTGTAATATCCCGTTGAAAGGCTAGTATTTTATCCACTCCAGCTATGTTGGTTCGCCTAAGTGTCATTTCGAACCAGCCCGATGTTCCATCTTTCTTTTTGGATAGCCATTCAAAAACCTGTGGCTTCCCCTGTGCCGCTTTTTGAATATGGTCTATGGCCTTTTCCATTGTATATTCAGGGTTGTCAGTAAATAATATGGATGGGGCTTTCTCAAGTATATCTACTTTATCAAACCCGGTCAACTCTGTGGCTCTGTAGTTTACATCTATAAGTTGGCCGGTATCAATGTCGTGGATATAAATGGCATCGTTGGACTTGTCAAACAGCTCCTGGTAGCTTTTCTCTGCCATTATTCTGGCATCTTCTGCTTTTTTACGCTGTGTTATATCTCTAATGAAGGCACAGAAAAATTCTTCACCTCCCTGTTTGATTGGTATTACTGTTAATTCAATTGGAAATTCCTCTCCATTTTTTCTTATGGCAGATAATTCCAATAATACATTGAGGGCTTTCCCTTCTCCTGTTTTAAGATAGTTCTTTAACCCTTCTACATGGTACTTTCGGAAGGGTTCTGGTATAATCTTTTCGGATAATGTTTTTCCCATCACTTCTTCCGCTTTCCATCCAAAAATAACTTCTGCCTGAGGGTTCCAGAAGCTAATCGTTTCAGTGGTATCAATAGTAATAATGGCATCCAGGGCACCATTCATGATGAGTCTTCTTTTCTCCTCGCCTTTTGCAATTTCTGCATTCGCATTTTTGCGTTGGGTGATGTCCACAAAGTATACAGAAATACCGGTAGGTGTAGGATAAATGCTTTCCTCAAACCACGAATCAAAAGGAGCGTAATGAAATTCAAATTTTGTGGCCTCTGCTGTGTTTTGAACCTTTCTTAATTCATCTTCGAATTGCGTATTTTTTAAATCCGGAAATTCTGTAAACAGGTTTTTACCTATCATTTTTTCCTTTTTAACGGATAATAAATTGGCACAGCTGGAATTCATGTAGGTAAAATTTAATTCACTATCTAGTGCATAAAAAGCATCGCCTATACTCTCAAGAAT
>JANOBN010000224.1:0-5951 GCA_031411675.1 Bacteroidota bacterium
TCCTTTTCCGCCTTTGCCTTTAATGCGCAATTGCTGTCCGTCAGTAGTACCCGGTTTTAATCGTATTTGAAGTTTTTCACCGGAAACTTCAAATTGCCGCATGGTGCCATGATATGCCTCATCCAGCGAAATTGGAATATCCATCCGCATATCATAAACGGAAGTGTCCTGTGTAAAACCACCGCCTTCATATCCGCCCCCAAAAAAACGCTCAAAGAAATCAGAGAAGCTGTTTCCCCCGAAATCATGCTCCTGATTTGTGGTTCGGCCACGACGTTGTTGTTTGAAAGAATCATCGCTGTTAAATCCACCCCGTCCGGCTTGCTGATCATATTGCTTCCAGTTAGAACCTAGTTCATCATATTTTTTGCGCTTCCCGGGATCTCCAAGCACTTCATTGGCCTCATTAACCTCTTTGAATTTGTCCTCCGCCTGTTTATTACCTGCATTTTTATCAGGATGATATTTCACAGCAAGCTTTCTGTAAGCCTTTTTTATCTCTTCGGCAGTAGCTGTTTTGTTGACTCCTAGTAACTGATAATAATCTTTGTATTCCATAATACGAAATAAGCGTAATTGCAAAGTTAACAAGGTAAACAAGTATGCAGGGTTGGATTGATGTGATTTTTATCATTGAAATAAAGCAAATGAAGTGCTCAGAAATCAACCAGTTAGGTTAAAAGCAGCCTATTTAGGAGTAATTTTAGTAGAACAGATGACCATCAATGTTTGATTAACAGCAAATGTTTACAATTCAAAGAATTTCAACAACCTTTTTCAAATACATAACATCATTAATTAATATTTTTGCACTGTAATAAATCTTAATAATAAACTATGAAGCATATTTTAATGGTAGCCCTTATTTTTTCCGTTCTCACATCATGTGTCAGCAGAAAGAAATATACGGCTTCACAATCGCAATTAACAGAATTCAGAAACCGCGCCACTAATTGTGAAACTGAATTAACTAAATTAACAACAGATCTTGCAACTGAACAGGCAAAATCAAAACGTTTCGAGGACGAATTGGAACACCTTAGAAAAACCAATACTAATCTACTCGACAGAATGGCTGACCTTTCTGTAATAAGCAAAACAGAGGCTGAAAATATCAGGAAATCTTTGGATCATATCAATGAGCAGGGAAAGCAAATTAATGATCTGTCTTCCTCCATTCGCCAGAAGGATTCATTAAATCTTTCATTAGTGATGAACCTTAAACGGTCACTTGCCGATGTAAATGATGAAGATGTAAATATTGAAGTAAAGAAGGGCGTTGTTTATATTTCACTTTCCGATAAAATGTTGTTTAAATCCGGTAGCTATAAAATTAACCCGTCAGCTGAGGTAATTCTTGGAAAAATTGCCGCTGTTGCCAATGATCACAAGGATCTTGATCTGTTAATTGAAGGACATACCGATAATGTTCCAATTGCTACAGATTGCATAGAAGACAATTGGGACCTTAGTGCTAAACGTGCAACTGCTGTGGTAAGGATGCTTCAAAAGAAATATAATATCGCACCACAAAGACTTACCGCCGGTGGCCGTTCAGAATATGTTAACAAAGGTACTAACGACTCTGCGGCAGGAAGAAGTTTAAATCGTCGTACAGAAATAATTATTCTCCCAAAACTTGATCAGTTTTTTCAACTGATGGAAGATCAAAAATAAAGTTGATTGATAATATCTAATATAAAAAAGCGTAAATTTATTAACTTGCGCTTTTTTTAAAACTATGAATTAGTTTATTGTTCTGTTAAACATGGTCCTCCTTAATTTACTTAATGTTATTTAGAATTTATAACCTTTCTGTGAAATCGCAAATCAGTTGAAACACTTCTTTGAAACGTGTCAGTGGCAATGAGGAACCTTTATCATCAATGTCATGATACGCTTTAATGCCACCTAAAGTATAAAGGAAAAAAGAAGGAACACCCTTTTCTGAAAAGTAATAGTGGTCACTGTTTTTCGCTTTGCCACGCTCACCAATCATAGGTAAATATTTTTTTTCGTCGTTGATGGACTTTAATAACTGAAAATGACTTTTGTATTCCGTTGCATTAACTACTGTCATTCCCTCATCACCGGTACCTAGAAGATCCAGATTGATTAGAAATTTTATCTGACTCAAAGGAAACAAAGGATGTTCTGTATAGTAGTGTGAACCAACAAGGCCTGCTTCTTCTCCTGCAAATGCAATGAATAGCATACTGCACTCCGGACGATGTGTTGGGTCGTTAAAATGTGTTGCCAGATTTAACAACATAGCAACGCCACTTGCATTATCGTTTGCCCCGGGGAATATTGTTTTCTTTCCCATTAATCCAAGATGATCGTAATGAGCGGAAAAAACGATAAAACTGTCCGGCATTGATCTACCTTTTATATATCCAATTACATTTTGTGTTTTATATGATGTCTGAAATATTGATTTTACTTTAAAGCTGATGGATTGCAAATGCTCCGGTAAACTCTTTCTTAATATTATAACAACAGGAATGTTTAGTCGTGACCGACCAACACTCCAGGTGAGTTTGTTGTCTTCAACAATCACAATGGCACCTTGTCTTCTCAACTCCAGAGCATTAATCGCATCTTCCCGAATTGCATTAAATGCTTTATTGCTGATGACCAAACATTCAGGACTTTCAATTTGTAAATTCTCCAGTGTTTTAGCTGAATCAATTTCACGGAGAATAAAAGATTTTGAAGAAGAAGAGGAGGAAGGATAAATAATATAGTCTATGCCGGGTCTTAATGTTTTACCATTTACTGAAACCTGCATCGCGCCCGGAAAAGTATTTACACCGAATGAAAAATTCTGGCAATAATTATTTGCAATTGCAGCGAGTCCGATTTTTTTGAATTCAGATTCTATATATTGTGCAGCTTTGCTATCACCTTTTTTAACATAACCTCTTCCATGATAATTGTTGCCGGTGAGTGTTTGAATTACACTGCGTGAATAAAGACTGTCTTGTGCATTTGCTGAACAACCCCATACAAAAAAAAGCACATTGATTAAAAAAAAATGAAGGTGCTTTCTTTTCATAATTGTATTAAAACACTTATTCAGGAAACAGAATTAGTAATATATAAAAAACCGGCATTAAACAATAAACCTGCGCTTCACCAGATCACTTAATTCGCTAAATGCTTTACTTTCTGTATTCCATTGCAGTTGTCCGGCAAGTTCTTCAAAAAGATGTCGTCTTGCCTGCTCATATGCTGTAAAGTTGTTCAACTGATCAATGCTCTGGCTGAATAGTTGATGGTTGCCTTCGAATAGTTCTTTCACAAATACAAACTTCTCGTTCATGCCAATAGATTTCTTAAGATCAGTTAATGGTTTGCTCTGAAGATGATCAGCAACACTTCTGTCCGATTTTCCTGATGACATTTTATCGTGTAAAGTTGTTTTAGCAGAAAAACTTTCTGCAACTGTTGACACTTCATCAAATAAACTGGCCGTTTGAATCTGGCGTGTAGTTTTTGAAGGGTTAATGGATATCTCGGTTTCTTGTTTAAATACAATTTCAGGCTCCTCTTTTTTAATTTCTGATGATGAGCTTGTCGGTGCTATAACCTGGGACTCCTCTATTATAGGATGCACCATAAAAGCCGGGGATGCCGCATTAACCGGTTTCTCATCATTCTGCTTACCTTCCTGTAATTCAATTTTTTCCTCGTTGTGCAAAGGAGTTAAAAAGTTGATTCCTGTACCCTCTTTTATTGCCGGTTGAACAAATTCTGCCGAAGTATCCGTTTTGATATCCTGAGTTTTGTCAAGTTGATACACCATTTCATAAAGGTTTCTAAGGGTGCTCTTCATTAAATCGATCTCAATTCTTGGTATAACTCCTTGATTGTTATTTATTTCGATAAATTGCTCTTGGAGGATTTCTATAAGATGCTTAATTTCTTCTCTTATTTGTTTGTTGTGCATAGTCCTGTTTTTTATAAAACTGAGTAGTATCGGGTTTATTGTATGGCAAATTTCAGTTAATAACTCCTTTGAAAAACACTTTTGTACAATAAAAATGAACACCATGTCGTGAATTGTACTTTTCTAAGATAAAGGTCCTCGGCAATTCATGGGTTTTGTCAGTCCTTTGTCATAAACCTCTTTTACTTGACACTGGTCATATAAATACTTGCTTACTCTCAAAAGCAACGCGTTTACCTTTGCAGCCGTGAGTAAAAAAATAGTTTTTAGTTTTTTCTTTTTTCTCGGACCATTCCTGTACTTTACTAAGGCACAGTCCTTGAAATTTGTGGATACCAAGCAATCCGCGGTAAATGGAATTGTGGTTACCGCAAAAAGCTTAAATCTCGATAATGCTGCAGTATTAATTTCAGATAATAAAGGCATTGTGGAAATTAATCAGCCTTTTCCGGTAATTATTCAAACGTTACATTTCGCTTATAAGCCTGTTAAAGATACCTTGTTTGCAGCGGAGAAGAATTTTGTTTTTACAATGATCTCCAAAAATATAAATCTGAATGAAATAACAGTTACCGGAAATTATAGTACTACCGACCGCTCTGTTTATCAAACTCAGGTGATAAGTAAAAATCAAATTCAGGCGCAGGGAGCTAATAATTTGCAAGATCTTTTTACGCATCAGTTAAATGTACGGGTGGCTAATGATGCAGCAACAGGCAGTAGTATTTCCTTGCAGGGAATTGGTGGTGAAAATATAAAAGTACTGGTGGACGGCGTTCCGGTTATTGGTCGTTTATACAACAATATTAATCTTTCACAACTCAATCTTAATAATGTTGAACGTGTTGAAGTAGTCAGAGGACCTGCATCTGTATTATATGGAACTAATGCACTGGGAGGTGTAATAAATATTATTACAGATGCCTCTTCTAATCCTCCGTTTAAGGCAGGTTTCAATACTTATTATGAATCGAACGGTCAATATAATGCTGATATATATTCCAATCTCCATTTTCGTAAAACAGATATTTCGATTAATGGAGGCAGAAATTATTTCGACGGATGGAGTGAAAATAAAGAAAGCCGTGCTGATGAATGGAAGCCAAAAGAACAACGATTTGGCAGCGTCCGTTTCGCACATAAAATAAGTAATACCAAATTTGTTTTTCAATCATCTTTATTTGATGAACAAGTAATTAATCGTTCCGGCGATATTCGTGGATTACCATATAAAGCTTACGCATTTGATGAGTATTTTAATACCATTCGATTTAATAATGAAGTTCAATGCTCTCATCTTTTTGATGCCAAACGCAACTTGCAGGTAACTGCTGCCTATTCTTATTACCGATATCACCGCGCCACCTATAAGAAGGATCTTGTTACATTAAATGAAGTGCTGTCTGCTGATGTTGCACAACAGGATACAACGGATTTCGGAGCAGCAATGGTAAGAGCCGTTTATACAAAGGATGCATTAAATGATAAATGGAATTATCAGGTCGGACTTGATCTCAATAATGAATATACCACCGGCAGAAGGATTGAAGATCATAAAAAAGAAAACGGCGATTATGCTGCATTTCTTAGTCTGGAATACCGTCCGGTAAATAAATTATTAGTTCGTCCTGCTTTACGTTATGCTTATAGTACTACATATAATGCTCCCATTGTTCCCTCTCTTCAGTTGTTATATGAGATCGGAGAAAATACGGTAATCAGAGCATCATATAGTCAGGGATTTCGCTCACCTTCTCTTAAAGAAATGTATTTGCAGTTTGTTGATGCCAATCACAATGTATTCGGAAATACCAATTTGAAAGCAGAAGACTCTTGGCATTATCTGGCTTCTATGGATCATACTGTAAAATTCGGTAAGGCAGCGATAAAATTTTCACCTTCCGTTTTTTATAATCATATTAATAATAAAATTACTCTAGCTTCAAGCGGTGATGCTTATACCTATCTGAATTTCTATGAGTTTATTACACGCGGTGCA
>JANOBN010000225.1:0-2639 GCA_031411675.1 Bacteroidota bacterium
ATTATTAATAACTGCAAATTTGTTACTCAATGCAATTAGTATTCCTATAACATACCAGATTGGCAGTTATTAATAATGTAGAAGGGAATATTAAAGTAGGTACTTCTATCATGTTTGCCTATATCGGTTTATCAGTAGGTGATTTGCTTTGCGGTGTCATTAGTCAGCTCATACGAAGCAGAAAAAAAGTGGTGATTGCCTATTTAATTGTTTCCATGATATTAATTTTTGTCTTCCTGTTTTCAAAGGGGTTGTCTTTATTCTGGTTTAATGCAATGTGTCTCTTGTTAGGTGCAGCAACAGGTTATTGGGCATTATTTGTAACCATCGCATCAGAGCAGTTTGGTACCAACTTACGTGCAACAGTTACCACAACAGTGCCTAATTTTGTAAGAGGTGCAGTTGTGCCCATTACTTTAAGTTTTAAAGCATTGGAATCTTCCGTTGGATCTATTTCAGGGGCAGTAATAGTTGGAGTTGTATGCATTGTTCTGGCATTTATAGCAATTCTAAACGTGGATGAAACATTTGGAAAGGACTTAAATTACACAGAAATATCATGAAACCTACATTAGTAATCGGAGCTTCTGAAAATTCGCAGCGCTATTCTTTCCTTGCAGTAAATCGGTTATTAAAACACGGCCATTCAGTAAAAGCATTGGGAGCAAAGGCCGGGAAAATTGAAAATGTAATCATCGAAACCGGACTCCCCGATTTTAAAGATATTCATACAGTTACCCTGTATATAAATCCTGCAAGACAAAAAGAGTACTACGAATATGTTATTGGATTGCAGCCGAAGCGGGTAATTTTTAATCCCGGAACGGAGAATCCGGAATTTGAAAAGTTGCTGAATGAAAAGAAAATCGAAACGGAGGAAGCTTGTACTTTGGTGTTACTATCAATCGGCGAATACGATAAATCAGAAGGTTAAAATAAACTCCGTACCTTTCCCGGGTTCCGAATTAACATCAATTTTTATATTGTGAAAAGCGGCAACTGTTTTTACAATGGTTAAGCCCAGACCATAGCCTTCATTTAAGTCCTGATGCACCCGTTTAAAGCGGTCAAAAATAACCGGAAGCTCGTCCTTGCTGATTCCTACACCGGTATCTTTTATTGACACCCATTCAACCCCGTGCTGACTCATTGTTTTAATTTCTATACTGCCGTTGTTGTTATTGTATTTAATGGCATTATTGATAATATTAAAAAACATGGTATAAAGCAAGGTTTTATTACAAGGATTAACCTCAAAATTATCCCGATAATTTTTTATTACCTGAATATTTCTTTCCTGCAATCGTTCTTCAATTTCTTCCAGAATTTCATCCAGCAATTCAGTTATTTTAATTTGATCATTCTTTATGTATTGGTCATTCTCAATTCTGGAAATTAACAACAAAGCCTTAATAATTTTACTCATTCTGCCTAAGGTTCGTTGCGAATCTGTCAGCTTAATTGCCACCTCATCACTAATGTTACCTTCCACAATTATATTCTCAAGCCTGTTCGACACAATACTGATTGGCGTTTGTAACTCATGTGAAACATTGGCGATGAATTCTTTTTCAGTAAGGAATGCATCCTTGATTTTATGCATCATGTTATTAATGCTTTTATCAAGGTAATTAAATTCATTAGTGGTACTTGGAATCGTTTCTGTATTAAAGCTGATTGGCGATAGCGTCTGCCTTAATTTTGTTTCTATAATCCGGTTAAATGGTTTGAGCAAAAACCTTACAAATCCCAAATCAATAAAAACACTGAATAAAATTACAACTATCATAGCCCAGAGTGAGAACTTACTAATAGTGCTTTTAAGTTGTTCCACTGTATCAATTCCTTCACCGATCTTCAATTTATACATCTGATTGTCGTAGATGAAAGGCAGTGTAAAACTCCGGTGATTTAAAATTTCACCACCCACATTGCTTTTCTCATTGATAACAGTAATGGAGGTGTCGTAAGTAGATTCTGTTACAGGCGAAATAGAAATGAATTCTTCTTTTAATATATTATAGCTTTCAAAGCTGCAATCCTGTTCCCGGATAATATCATTTATACCACCGAGCTTGATGATCTTAAGCACTTTTTCACTTCTTGCTTTAAGACGTTTATCAATATGGTTGTAAACAATCTTCTCCACAATTACCGGCAAAATAGCACCAAAGGCAACCACAATGATTGCCTTGGAGAGTGCATTATATATTGCAAATTTTGCCTGAAGTTTCATCTTGTTTTACGCGATTCTATTATCCGGTAATTTTATATCCGATACCTCTTACTGTTTCAAACCAGTCGATAGGTGCGCCTGTTGAAAGTTTTTTACGAAGGTTTTTAATATGCACATCAATATAGTTCGATTCATAATCATCTTCCAGTACATCACCCCAAATATGTTCTGTTAACTGCATACGGGTTAACACTCTGTTTTTATGTAAAGCCAGATAATGGAAAAGGTCAAATTCTTTTTTAGTGAGATTAATTAATATGTTATTGGCCATTACGGTACGGTTCTGAATATCTATGGTAAAGTCATGAACCTGCATGGTATTGTTTTTTAAACCATGCTTTCTTCTTAAAATAGCCTGCATTCTTGATGATAATTCAGCCAGAGAAAAGGGCTTCGCTATATA
>JANOBN010000226.1:0-1666 GCA_031411675.1 Bacteroidota bacterium
GTCGCGGCGGGGCAGGTGGACAAGAGCGTGCTGGTGCGCACGGTGGTGAGCTGGACGGCCGCGACCGCCCAGGCCATCCGCGACAGCGGCAAGATCGAAGTGCAGTACACGCCGGCGGCCGGCGCACTGCCCACCGGCAACTGGCCGAGCGTGGAGGTGGAAGGCAACGCCACCAGCGCGGCGGTGTTCGGGCTGATCCAGAACATCCACTACCTGTTCAGGGTGCGGGCGCGCAGCACGATCGGCGTGCGGGGCAAGTGGAGCCCGATGGCCATTGGCCAGATTGCGCCAGTCAGCGCGACCACCGTGGTGCTCGGCACCCTGGTTGCCGGGCCGATCGACTTTTCAACGGTGGCCTGACATGGCTGGATCTGGAACGGTCAACTCGGTCACCTTCACACCCGAAGCCACCGGCGAGTTGCTGGTGACTTGCACGTTTTCGGCGCGGCGAACACTCGGTTCAGACTGGGGCGCCGGCGCGTACTTCAAGTGCTTCTGCACTCAGAGTGCCAGCACGAGCTATGGCGATCAACTCGCGCTGAGCACCACGCGCATCAGCTACACGGCGAGATTTGTCTTCCCCGTCATCGGTGGCGCCAGTGTCGAGTGCGGCTTGTTCGGCGGCTGCAGTGGCGCGTCGGCCGCGTCGTTCTGGGACAGCCAGGTGACCGCCGAACTGATCAAGAGCTGACGCGCAGACGCCTGCACACCACCACCCGCCCCGGGCCACCGCGGCGGGTTTTCTTTTTCCATCTTCCGGGACCCGAAGTGAACAAACTACGCACAGCAGCCCTCGTGCTGGCCCTGCTCGCGGGCAGCGCGCAGGCGCAAGACAAGTGGATCGCGCCCGACAAGTTCTTGCACCTGGCCATGGGCACCGGCATCGCCGGTGCAGGCACCTTCGTGTTCGACGACGCACGCGCGGGCTTCGCGCTCGGTTGCGCCGCCGGCGCGGCGAAAGAGATCTACGACCGCCGGCACCCCGACATCCACACCTTCAGCTGGAAAGACCTGGCCGTGACCTGCCTGGGCGCCGGCATCGGCTCGGCGGGCATGCGCTGGATGCTCACGCGGCAGCAGGGCGTGACGATGGTCAGCTACTCGCGAGCGTTCTGATGTCGGAGCCGACCACGATCCCTGGCCAGCTCGACGCGATCGAGAAGCGCATTGCCGTGAGCGACCAGCGCACCAGTGCGCGCTTCGACGCAGGCAACAAGCGCTTTGCAGCGATCGAAAAGACGCTCGGCGAGATGCTGGCCGAGCTGAAGAGGAACACCGAGATCACGACCGAGATTCGCGACGTGAAGACCGCAACGCGTGTTGGCACGCGGATCGTGAAGTGGCTCGGTGCGATGGCGATCGCCGGCGCCGGCATCTGGGCGGCGGTCTATGCACTCACCCATGGCGGAGCAACACCGAAATGAAACTCATCGACAACTGGAAGCGGGCGCACCGCATGTTGAGCGTGCAGGCGATGACGCTGGCAGCCGCCATTCAGGGCGTGTGGCCGACGATCCCTGAAGACCTGAAGAGCGCACTGCCTGCGCACCTGGTGCACTGGGTGTCTATCGGGCTGCTGTTTGCCGGCATCGCCGGGCGGCTGGTCGACCAACCGAAGGTGAAAGAGTGATCACCCGCGAAGACTTCTTCATGGGCCGGGACAAGA
>JANOBN010000227.1:0-2141 GCA_031411675.1 Bacteroidota bacterium
CAGGAAATAAAAAAAATTTAAAGAATTGTGTGATAGCTATTTATCTGTTTTTTATGTTACTTTTGCAAAAAAATTAAAATGAAGAATAGAAAAACTACTTGTAAAGGGTTTATTAAAACAGCGAAAACAACAACACTATTGGCCTGTCTTTTAACGGTTATTGGCATTGGCAAAGTAAGTGCGCAAAATGTAAATATCCCAAATACTACTTTTAAAAATTGGGTTTTGGCGCATGTACCCCACCCTACCAGCGCGACCAACATCACAGTTGCCGAAGCAGCAGCTTATAGCGGCACGATAACGGTGGGAGGTTCAAACATTTCAGATTTAACGGGTATTAAGGCTTTTACGCACATTACTTTACTGAATTGCACCCTTAACAATTTAACGTCATTAGATGTCAGCGGATTAACATCATTAACTACCTTATCCTGTACCAATAACAATTTAACTAGCTTAACGGTAACAGGATGCCCTGCCTTGACTGCAATTTACTGTTCCACTAATGCCCTGACCGGCATCAATGTAAGTACTAACGCTAATTTATCTTATCTGTATTGTTACGGCAATACTATTACCTCATTAAATCTAAGCACTAATCCGTTGCTGCAATATTTTGATTGTCATGATAATGCCTTAACCAGCCTGAATATAAAAAACGGGCAAAATAATATACTTTCTATATTTGATGCAACTGAAAACTCTTCTCTTTCCTGCATTAAGGTAGATAATGTTGCTAACGCCAATAGTTATCCCGACTGGAGTAAGGATAGCACTGCAAGTTACAGTACTACCTGCGCTCTTGCTGCTGATGAATTTAGCAATCAGTCCCTGGTTGACTATGCACCTAACCCTTTTTCAACCAGCTTTACTATCAATATTAAATCGTTCCTGTCTGATACAGTACAGATAACGGCGTATGACATGATTGGGAGAGCTATCGAAACCAGGAATGTTGCCACTACCGATAACAACCTTATAGAAATGGGTAACAATTATCCTGCAGGTGTTTACAATATTTTGGTGAAGCAGGGCGACAAAACCCAAACACTTCGCGTGATAAAAAAATAGGGAACATACCAATAACTTTCCACGCAGATAAAAACACTAATACCCCTCCAAGGCTTCGAAACCTTCGAGGGGTATTCAAGTTTTTTACAAAAAAAAAGGCGAAAATTTCTTTTCACCCTTTTTGCCCAAATCTACCATAAACTTAACCTACTAATGCTATGGTATATTAAATGTATAGCTGTTTAAATTTCAAAAAAAATAAAACAGATAAACAGCAGGTATAATCGTTGAAGTCATTACTTCATTGAAACTACAAGTCTATTCTCCCTGCAGGCAGGCAGGCAGGTATATTCTATATTCTTTTCTCTTGCTTGCTTCTTAAATCTCACCCTGGGCCAGTCTAAATGTTGTCCTAGCCTTGTCAACAAAATGTTGAAGCCACGTCGACAAAATGCCCAGGCATGCGTCGACAAAAACTGGAAGCATACGTCGAGAAGATGTCGAGGCTGCGTCGACAAAATGTTCAGGCTGCGTCGACAAAATGTTGAAGCCTTGGAAAACAAAATGTTGAAGCACTTAGAAAACAAAATGTTGAAGCATTGGAAAACAAAATGTTGAAGCATTGGAAAGCAAAATGTTGAGGCGTTAGAAAACAAAATGTTGAGGCGTTGTTGAAGCATTGTTGAAATGTTGCCGAAGGTGATTATCCCAAATCCCTTTCCTTTATCTGTCTATCAGCTATTCACTTTTCTTTTTTTTCAGCCCTCACCCTAACGAATGGAAAATAATTAACAAAAAGTAACCACTTGTTAAAATAATTTATACTTTAGTATTCTCCACTCGAAACAAATACCACTCTAGTTTTATTGGAAGTAAAAAAGTATGCTTGTAATTAGGCGGGATTGCGGCTGTTTATGAGTTAGAAGAAATGGTCTTACAACACACGCTAATAAAATATATAGAATTATGGCTATCGATTTAAAAGATTTAAAAAGGCAGGTTAATGAAAGTGTTAATGAACATTCAATTCATCAGACATGGGATTCTATTCTCTATAATGGTTCAGTAATTGTTGCCATCGTTTCAACTTCTAGCGCATCATTCCTCGTAGATGATTGTCCGCTTTTAGC
>JANOBN010000228.1:0-6584 GCA_031411675.1 Bacteroidota bacterium
ATTCATCGCAATCATTCCTCCAATTGTTCCTAATCCAATATAAGCTTTGCCTGCTATTGTAAAAGAAATAGCATTGCTTCTGGATGAAATAGAAGGTGTTTGTTTTGATGACCATGAGTTGGGTACTATGTGCAGCGAATCAGTAATAGTGCCTGTTACTTTTTGTCCACATGTTTTAATCCAGTTAATGCCGTCATACATATCAATACATTGGTCATCGGTATTAAAAATTTGTAATCCAATAACTGGACTTGCAATTGCATTTCGCTGCGCAGTTGTCATACGAGGAATAAGCAATCCTTTTGATGTGCTGCTAATATCCAGGGCTGCGGAAATGGAAGGTGTTGTTGTACCCACGGCAACGTTGCTTCCATTATTATAAATCGTATTGTCGGCTATCCATGCGCTACCGTTCCATCTCATGGTGTTTCCATTAGCTGTTCCGTTCGGTATGCTGTTGCCGGAATACAAAGCATATGGCACACTCATCAATTGTGAAGTGCCCATCAATACAAAAGCATTTCCGCCATTAGCATCTAATTCCACTTTTATAAACTTAGCACCACTTGCCCAGTTGATGGCGCCAAATGTTCCGCTCACCACAATTCCTTGTCCAATGTTTAAATTAAACAGACCCAATGAGTTGGTGGTTGCAGTTTGGGTTTCCTGATAAATAGTAGTGCCAACATTACTTCCATCTAAAATGCTAAATCGTAATGAGATGTTTTGATTTGCAATAAGATTGCCACCGTTGTCGCGAGCCACTGCCTGATAAGGGAAGCCTTGAGGTGCTTGTGCAAACCCGCAATTGGCTAGCGCCTGGGCAAAAATTAGAAATAAGGTGAATTGTTTCATGGGTTGATGTTTTAAGAATGCAACTAAAGTACAGCCATGTGTTGCAAACTAAACCCACATAAAAAGGGGGGAGTTCAGGTTCTAAGCTAAAAGTTTCACCAGAAGGGTTGTATCCAAATCTAATGCTGATTAATAAAATCTTTTCATGAATTATTTTTTAATCAGTGCTTTTAATTCATCAATTTGCTTTTGCAGATATGAATTTTGTTTTTTTTGTTCTTCATACTTCGTATTTAGAACTTCGTATTTTGAGTTCATCTCCTTTGTGGCATTGATTAGCATATAAGTCATTGCACTATTATCCACTTCTAAATAATCAGTATCCTTAAACTTTACTGTGCGAACCATGTACGGCGCAATTTCCTTTATCTCTTGAGCGACTACCCCTATGAATTCTGTGGTAGTATCACATTCCAAAATTTCATTATAATGATATTTGATGGGATTAATTTTTAACAAAGTTGCCAGTCCATCATAATAAGTTGCAATATTTTTTTTCAGCCTCCTGTCGGAGAAAACTGCCCATGAACCTCCACCGACTTTATTTGCAGTTCCATTCACTGATAGTGAAGCCGTAGGATTGAATGTTTCTATACCAACCTGACCAGTCGTACTAATAAAGAATGAACTTATAGAGTTAGCAACTATTCTAAACGGATGACCGCTAGAGGTTCCAACAAATCCTGAATAATTGTCTGTTCCCAACTGTACATTCAATACACCATCAGTTATGGCTATTCCATCAGAAATATTTTGTACAGGAACTTTCACAGTCAGTTGACAAAATGGGTTATTGGTACCTATTCCCACCTTTCCATTCCCATTGATGCGCATTAATTCAGTGGACGAAGAAGCACCGTTTCCTGCATAAAAAACATGGCTTGCACCTGAATTTCCTACCTGATAACGCATAGCTGATGCATTAATACCCAATCCATAAAACTGGTTATCGTTATTTGCATCTTCATATAAAACTACTTTTCTGTTTTTTGCACTATTGTTGAATTGAAGGGATCCATTGGGTTGCACGTTTCCTATTCCCACATTTCCATTACCATTAATACGCATTAATTCATCGGACGAAGATGTACCGGTTCCTGCATAAAAAACATGGCTTGCACTTGTACTGCCCACCTGATAGCGCATGGCTGATGCATTAATACCCAATCCATAAAACTGGTTATCGTTATTTGCATCCTCTAATAAAACTATTTTTCTGTTTTTAAAAATGTTGTTGAATTGAAGTGATCCATTTGGTTGCATGTTTCCTATACCTAAATTTCCATTAGTAAGCAATGTCATCTGTGCACTACCATTACTCGTTGCAAAATTTAAATTATGATTGCTATGAGTTTGAATATATGCGTCACCACCATCATAAGCGTAAAGGCCTACTTGCACACTACCATCATTCGATTCCTGAGAAACCCCAATTCCATTTTTTTTAATAGTTAATTTACGCCCAGGAGTATTCGTTCCTATTCCCACATTACCATTAATATCAACATTGCCAACCACCGATAATTTGTTAGTTGGAATATTAGTGCCAATACCCAAATTACCACTGATATCCGCATTACCAACCACAGAAAATTTATTGGTAGCTGTTGAAGTACCAATACCAACTTTACCATCAAAATCCGCATTACCAACTACCGATAATTTATTGGTAGGTGTTGTTGTGCCTACTCCTACATTACCATCAAAATCAACATTCCCCACAACAGAAAATTTATTCGCAGGTGTTGAAGTGCCTACTCCAACATTGCCGCTGTTACTATTATACACTTGATTATTATATAAAGTCCAGGCACCATCCGTTACTAAATTGTTGCTGCCCAAATCAGGAGCACTTGAGTATGCAGTTCCACTCACATTATCATCCATGTATTCCCATATATCATTCCGCTCAAGAATATCACCTCCTGTACCAATGTATCCTTTGTTACCAATAGAAAAACCAACTGCATTTTTTCTTGCATTGCCACTATAGGTTGCCTTTGTTGTCCACGCATCAGTAGCAGGATTGTATTCCCAAAATTCATTCAAATAGTTTGCGCCATCATAACCCGTTCCTACATACCCTTTATTGTTCATCGCAAAACCTGCTGTTGAATGTCTGCCTGCTGCCGGGAAAGTTGCTTTTCCTGTCCATGCATTGGTTGTGGGATTGTATTCATTCCAATCATTATAATAATTTCCGTTTATATCTGTTCCCAATCCAATATATCCTTTGCTACCTGTAGCAAAACTTGCCACAAAGCGTTTTCCGTTGCCATTATAATTAGCTTTCTGTGCCCATGAATCTGTGGCAGGATCATATTCCCAAAAATCAGTTAAGTCAGAACCACCATCTGTACCCAAGCCGATATATCCTTTATTGCCAATAGAAAAACCGGTTGCAAACTTTCTGGCGCTACCTGTGAGGTTTGTTTTTTGTGTCCATGAATTTAATGCAGGATCATATTCCCATAAATCATAATTGACATATCCGCCAAGAGCAGTTACGGTTTCGCCTGTTCCTACATACCCTTTATTTCCGATGCTGAACCCAACAGCACCCTTGCGGCCTCCTGCGGGAAAATTTGCCTTTTGTGTCCAGGTGTTATTGCCTGCATTGTATTCCCAAAAATCATCCAAAGCTATCAAGCCACTTGCGCTTGTACCAATTCCAACATAGCCCAATTGACCTATAGAAAAACCAACACCCATGCTACGAACATTGTTTCCTGCATTGGCCTTTTGTGTCCAGCTATTCGTAGTAGGATGTCCGGGGTCAATAACAGGACCCGTACTATGTATGCTGCTGCCTGAATGTAAGGCATAAGGAACACTCATTAGTTGTGAAGTGCCCATCAATACAAAAGCATTTCCGCCATTAGCATCTAATTCCACTTTAATAAACTTAGCACCATTTGCCCAGTTGATGGCGTTAAATGTTCCGCTCACCACAATTCCTTGCCCAATGTTTAAATTAAACAGACCCAATGAGTTGGTGGTTGCAGTTTGGGTTTCCTGATAAACAGTAGTACCAACATTACTTCCATCTAAAATGCTAAATCGTAAAGAGATGTTGTGATTGGCAATAAGATTACCGCCGTTGTCGCGAGCCACTGCCTGATAAGGGAAGCCTTGAGGCGCTTGTGAAAATCCGCTCATGGTTAGTGTTAGCGCGAAAAAAAAGAGTATGGTAATTTGTTTCATGGGTGGATGTTTAAAGAATGCAACTAAAGTACAGCCATGCTTTACAAACTCAACCCACATAAAAAGGGGGGAGAGGTTCTAAGCAAAAGGTTTCACTAGAAGGGTCGAATCCAAATCAAATGCTGATTAATAAAATCTTTTCATGAATTATTTTTTTATCAGTGCTTTCAATTCATCAATTTGTTTTTGCAGAAACGCATTTTGCCTTTTTTGTTCTTCGTAAGTGGTGTTTAATGTTTCGTACTTTATGTTTAATATTTCATATTTTGAATTGATTTCCTTTGTTGCATTGATTAGCATATAAGTCATTGCACTATTATCCACTTCTAAATAATCAGTATCCTTAATTTTTACGGTGCGAGTCATATAGGGTGCTATTTCATTTATTTCTTGTGCTATCACACCTACATATTCCGGCAATGTATCGCAACCCAATATTTCGTTGTAATGATATTTTACAGGATGAATTTTTAACAACTCATTTAATCCATCATTAAAATCTGATATGTTTTTTTTCAATCTTCTATCTGAAAACACAGCCCAGGAACCCCCACCTGGTTTGTTTGCTGAACCATTAACTGAAAGAGTAGCAGTTGGTGACATAGTAGCTATACCTACAGCACCTCCATTATTTATAATCATCCTATCTGTACCATTTGTTGAAAAATACATGTTCCAATTACCTGCTATGGATAAACGCCCACCATTTAAATTATCCTTTTCTAAACCAAAGCTGTAACTCGCATCGCTGTTTTGTACTTTCAGGCCGTAACTAGCCAACACGGAAGCCCCGTATGCTCTTATGTCTCCATTCACTGTTAATTTATGTGTAGGAAATGGCATTCCTATAGCAATTTTGTCGTTGAGTTCAGAAATATTACTTGAAGTACTCAGTATATTATTATTCCATTTAGGAAAACTGCCATTTACACCCGTAGCTATTAAAGGCGCATTCACACTCCAGGAATTTAAAGACCAAGCGGAAGATGGATAATCCTGAAGAATTTTTAAAGTCCACACTCCATTGGGATTGATGTTACCGCCTGCTATTGCACCAAAGGTGGCAACTGTGGGCGTGATGCCACACCATGTTGTCATTTCGCCTTCTGGTAGTGGCGAAATATCAGTAACTGCATTGCCGTATACAAAATCATAATAACTTGTATTTGAATTAATCATTTTTCCAAAACCATAATCAGTAAATGTTATATTCTGTAAACAGGGATGAGCAGTATAAGGACCATCAGTACTTGCATTTGAGGTAAGATTCAACACATCTCCGTTGGGAGCGACCAGAAATGCTTTTATCCATGCCTCTTGATAGCAGGATACATTTAGTTTAACAGAAATATTTTGAGAAGGTATAGAAGTTGGTAATCCTGATAATGTAATTGTGCTTGTAATAATTTGACAACTACCTGCAACGCCATTTTGCGTTGTGCTATTTGTAGATGTTGAGTTTACAGGTACTTGTAATTTGCCGTCAGAATTTGCATATACTGCTCTTGTACCCGAACCACTGAGTGATTGATGCCTTACTTCTCCAATAGTATGTAGCGGTGAAGAAGGAGATGCTGTACCAATTCCTACATTGCCACTTATATCTGTGTTGCCTGCCACAGATAATTTATTGGTTGGATAGTTTGTGCCAATACCCACATTGCCACTATTGCTATTATACACTTTATTGTTATATAAAGTCCATGCACCATCAGACACTGCATTGTTACTTGTAGTAGAAGTAGTGGTAGTATTTCCACTAATATTATCATCCATATATTCAAACCAATCGTTTTTTGCAGAACCATCGTCACCAAAACCGATATAGCCACGTTTACCAATGGCAAAACCACACGCATTTTTTCTTGCACTTCCAATAAAAGCTGCTTTCTGTGTCCATGTATCTGTTGTATAATTATATTGCCAAAAATTATTTAAATAACCAAACGTATAACCCGTGCCCATATAGGCATTTCCATTCATCACAAACTGAGCCGTGGAATACATACCTGTTGAAGGAAAACTTGTTTTTTGTACCCATGCATTGCTTGTTGGGTTGTATTCCCACAAGTCATTGTAAATAGTACCTGCATTTCCTAAACCCACATATCCCTTTGTATCGGTGCCTATATTAAAAGTATATTTTCTTCCACCACCAATATAGTTTGCTTTCTGGGTCCAATTATTTGTAGCGGGATTGTACTCCCAAAAATCACTAAGGTCAGCCGTACCACTATTACCTAAACCCACATATCCTTTTGCACCAATGCTAAAACCAACACCAGCATAACGAACACTGCCCGGCAAATTTGCTTTTTGCGTCCATGTATTTGTAGTTGGATCATACTCCCAACAATCGTTAAAATATTGGTTCATCATCGGATCCTTTCCTGTAGCTACATATGCTTTATTATTAATCACAAATACCACTGCATCGCCTCTTCCCATAAAAGGAAAACTTGCTTTGGCTGTCCAATTATTTGTTGCAGGATCATATTCCCATAAATCATTCATCGCAATCATTC
>JANOBN010000229.1:0-7640 GCA_031411675.1 Bacteroidota bacterium
AATTTAGAATTTAAAATTTATAATTTCCCTAAAACCCTCCTTCATTATTCTCTCCGCCGCCATCCTGCACCGGATTTTTTTGATTTTTCTTTCTGCCGGAAAAAGGATTGTCCTGTGAGCCGAAACGATAAGTAAAAGAGAGCGTTGCTATTCGTGATTCTCGCTGACGGATTCCATCATACACAAATAAATCTTGCTCCATATGTATATCAAACTTACGGGTTCTGAAAATATCGGTTACATTGAATCCTAAGGATGCTTTGCCTTTCATTAAATCATACTTAAGTCCTGCATCAAGACCTGTCTGCATATAACGTATGGTGCGCTGTGGTTGTACATCAGGAGCGTTATACATGCCAGTTAGTTGCAGTGAGAGATTTTTCAGTACACGGTAGTTGGCTGTTAAACGGGTATTCCAGTTGGTATTGGTACCTTGAATATCGGGATCAACATTGGAGCCATTTACTGTATTTTGAAATATATTAAAACTCCACATTAAACTGCCGGCTTTTATCTGGTAACGTAAAATGGTTTCAAGTCCCACGTTATCTGCTGTAGTAAAATTGAGCACGGTAAATTGTGATACGCCGGTAACAGGATTTAATAAACGGTAACGGGAAATTACATCATCAATATGCCGGTAGTACACTGTGGCTGTTGCAGTTATTTTCTCCAATGACTTACTGTAACTGAATTCCAGGGAGTGTATATATTCCGGAAGTAAAAATGGATTACCGGTTCTTACGTTTAAGGTATCAGAATAATCAACAAAAGGATTTAGCGAATTAATATTCGGGCGATTAATTCTCCTGCTATAATTAATCTGAAGTTCATTTGTTTTTTTAAAACTGTATTTAAGTAAAGCACTGGGGAAAAAAGAGAGATAATCATTGTTGATATTAAGAGCCGTAGTTTTTGAATCACCATTGGTCAATGTTTGCTCTGACCTTAATCCGGCACTGTAATCAAATGCTTTTATTTTTCCGCTATACAATGCATACGCTGCCAATACATTTTCTTCATAGATAAAACGATCACTGAATCTTCTGTCATTCACATATTGTCCTTCTTTCAGCAATTCTGCTTTTACATCATTGTCATTGATACGTTGTGTAGCCTTAACTCCGGTCTCCAGTTTTGATTGTTTGAACGGATGTACATAATCTGTTTGTGCTGTGGCTGATGAAAAGTCCTGATTACTGTTGTTTAACTGATAAGGTAATTCTGAATCAGAGCCGGAATATTTTCTAAGTGCTTCTCTTTGATTCATAGAGTAGCTTGCACTTGCTGTAAGCTCCCTTTTGCTTTCCTTAAATGTATGCCTATAATCCAATGTTCCTTCCAATGTTTCATTCTTCTCATCCGATTTTTCATCACGTATGGAAACCTGATTGGGGATAGAGTCTTTTGAAAAATCAATGATATTAATAGTAGTCTCCGGGTCTTTCTCATCTCTATTGGTATAAGACGCTGAAAGACCTAAAGTGTTTTCATTGTTGATGTTATAATCTAATCCGGCCTTTCCTGTATGAAATATATTTTTCTGTTCACCTTCACTGGATGATTTAAGACTTGTAAAAATTAAAGGTTTTAAATAAACCTGATTCCCGCTGCCTTCGAATCCTCTTTCTTCTGAACGATAAGAGTAGTTGCCATACACATTCATTTTCGCACCTCTGTTATTCAAACCTATTGAGGCATTGTATTTATTATTGGTTCCTGCACTTATTGTTGTATTTCCATTTAATCCTCTGAGCTTTCCTTTTTTTGTTTTGATATTGATAATACCTGCCATTCCTTCCGCATCATATTTTGCAGAAGGGTTGGTGATTACTTCAATCTGTTCAATAGCACTTGCAGGGATCTGTTGTAAGATTGCTTGCCGGCTTCCTCCTGTTAATGTTGATGGTTTACCGTCAATATAAACAGTAACTCCTGCACTTCCTCTCAGGTTTACATTGCCATCCATATCAACTGTAACGGAAGGAATATTCTGTAGTACATCAGTTGCTGTTCCACCTGTGTTCACCAGGTTTTTATCGACATTGTAAACTTTCCTGTCAATGTTGTTTTGAAAATCACTTTTCTCTGCAGTGATAGCTACTTCATTCAGGTTTTTACCGGCAATGCTCAGCTTAATGGTGCCAAGATCATAGGTGCCTTTCTGTGGTGTTAACAGTACCGGATCCGATTGCCAGGCTGTATATCCAATAAATGAAATTTTAACCCGAAAGCGTCCCATTGCAGGGAGTTCACTAACGATAAATTTTCCTTTCTCGTCAGTTAGCTGTCCGCCCACCATTGACGAATCACGGATGCTGAAAACAGCAACAGCACCATATTCAACATGTTTTCCGGTAGCAGCATCAGTAACTGTACCGATAATCATTCCTGTTTTAGGAAGGTTGCGCATCATTGCTGAATCCGGTCGGTTCATCCTCCCTTGTCCCTGTCCATTCTGATTTTGCCCGGAAGCCGTCAGCGACAGAAAAATCAATGCAATTAAGGGCAGTTTTAAAAATTGGCATTTCCCTCTCTTTGGGAGAGGGATTAAGGGTGAGGCGAATAAGAAAAAATCAATTTTTAGAACTGACCTTAATACTATTTGTTTAAACATCCTGCAAAAGTAAGCACTTACCACTTTGTAAGGGCTATTTAGAGTTAAATCAATCCGTATGGTTTAAAGGAAATAATGCTGAAACGCTCTTTAAGTTGATAGATGCAGACGAAAAACTGTGAATTATTTTAAAATACAGTCATCCTTGCCAGAAAAGTGGATGATCTCACTGATTTGATTCAATATTATCTTTTAATAATCCTCTTATAATACTTATTGCCATTACTGATTATGCAAACAAAAAGTACTCCTGAAGGTATTCCGCTTAATGGCAATGTTATAGTATTGTCTTGAGGAATTATATGCATCAGCTCCTGACCCAATGCATTCAAAAGAGAAATTTCAGTTGAAGGCCTGTTCAATATGATATTGATTTCGTCTGATGCCGGATTTGGATAGATGCGTATCCAGTCATTCTTTATTTCATTAATTCCATCGCATACATCAACAAAAATAGTTGAAGCATCATAGCCTGTACAATTTCCGGCAGCAGTATAGGTATAGGAAATCGTAAACATTCCGATACCTGCCGCAATAGGATCAAATTGATTTCCGGTTACACCCGCACCACTAAACACGCCACCTGCCGGACTACCATTAAGGTTAACTATGCCATCCAGCAAGCATACAGTATCCTGCAATGTTAGAATAACAGTAGGAGTATCTGCAACAACAATGGTTGATTGATCGAATCCTCCACAAGTATTACTGTCAGTATAGTTGTAGGTGATTACAAATGATCCTAATCCTGCTGCAATAGAGTTGAATAAACTATCTGTTACTCCCGTTCCGCTGCAGGTTCCACCTGTTGGATTTCCAATTATTAATGCAGGATCTGTACCGATACAAATTGTGTCAGGCGTGATAAGTGTTACAACAGGATTTGCAAATACAGAAATAAATGCCGTATCACTATTCGTGCAGGAGTTGGAATCGGTATATATATAAGTGATTTCAAATATTCCCGGTCCTGTAATTCCTGGATCGAAATCTGTATTGGTAATTCCCGGACCATTTAAAATTCCTCCGGCAGGATTAACATTAAAGGAAATAATACCATCATTCAGACAAATATTTCCAGGACCGGTAAGATCAACAACTGGAAGATCATTAACAGTAATTGATATTGATGCA
The DNA here is from genome assembly GCA_031411675.1 of Bacteroidota bacterium. Taxonomy (GTDB): domain Bacteria; phylum Bacteroidota; class Bacteroidia; order AKYH767-A; family OLB10; genus JANOXC01. The sequence goes on from JANOBN010000229.1 coordinate 3,752, forward strand.
GTGTCAGTACAACCTTCTGCATTACTATATATATAGTTTACAAAATGATTGCCGGGACCTGCTAAGGTTGGATTAAAATCAGATCCGATAACACCAACTCCTGTGTAAGTACCTCCTGAAGGCTGACCATTCAAGGCAACAAGACCGGCATCTAAACAAACCGGAAGTACGCTATCAAGCAATACTGCAGGCAATGGGAGCACGGTAATTAAAGTGGAATCAATATTGGTACAACCGGATAATGCTGTGTATTGATAATATATATAAAAACTTCCTGTTCCGGAAACACCTGTCGAAAATAAATTACCACTTACTCCAATACCACTGAATGTTCCGCCAATAGGCAAAGCATCAAGTACTACCTGATTTTCATTCACACAAATGCTATCGGGTATATTAAATGCAATCACAGGTAAGTCAGAAACTAAAATATGCAGACTATCTATATCGCTACAACCAAAGCTATTGGTGTAGGAATAATAAACCGTAAATGAACCTGATCCTAATGAAGCAGGACTAAATAATGAATCTGATATCGCACCACTAAATACACCACCTGTTGGAAAGCCCGTTAATATCTGAGCAGCATCATTGATGCAAACACTGTCATCACCGCTTATAGAAACATTTGGAAATTCATTGATCCTTATTAAAGCTGTATCACCGGAAGTGCATCCGTTAATATCTGTATATATATAATTAATCAGAATAGTTCCGGTGTCGCTTACTAATGGATCTAAAGTATTGCCGGAAACACCGTTCCCTGAATAAATGCCGCCTGAAGGTGTTGCCGATAAGGAGACCGCTCCTTCATTTTTACAAAAAGCACCGGCGGTAAGAATGGTAACAACAGGAGTATCCAACACTGTTATTATTACAGAGTCAACATTACTGCACCCATTACCATCCGTATAATTATAGTATGAAGTAAAATTTCCCGGTCCTGTTAAAGCAGGATTAAAAGTAGAATCAATGATAGCGGCACCACTGAATATTCCGCCCGAAGGAGTTGCATTTAAGAGAACAGATGAGCCATTAGCACATATTGTATCATCCGGAGTGGATAGTGTAACTGTTGGTAATGCATTAACTACAATGGGTTCCGAATCGAAATTGATGCAGCCGTTGTTATCGGTATATTGATAGGCAACATTAAAATTACCGGCAGAAACAGGAGAGAAAAGGCTATCAGTAACATGAAGCCCGTTATAAGTCCCACCCACTGGATTTCCGGTTAATAATACATCACCTGAATTAATACACACAGAATCTACAGCAGTTAAACTTACGGAAGGAAGTACATGAACGGTGATGAAGTTTTGTTTTACGATTGTATCACTTCCTGATTGATTACTTTCAATTAATGTAACGGAATAAGTTCCGGGTGTTGAATAACATACTGATACTTGCTTTACAGTATCTGACGAAGGTGTACCACCATTAAATATCCATTGATAATGATCAACATTTGTAGCAGCAGTACCCGTAAATGTAATGCAATCACCTGCACAGATAACACTATCAGATGCAAGTAGAATAGCTTCCGGCGGGCGCATGGTGTCAATCACTACAAATTGTCCCATCATGCCACCATCTTCATGATGTAAATTATGACAGTGATACATGTAAGGACGAATGCTATCGGCAAAGTCAGCAAAACGCGTGATAAAACGTGCAGTGGTGTTTGCTCTTACTTGCATAACATCTTTCCAGCCATTTTCGTAAGTAGGAGCAGCAACACCATTTCTGTCAATTATTTTAAACTGGATATTATGCATATGAAAAGGATGAGCAAATGCAGAAACATTTTGTATCTCCCATATTTCAGTGGTATTTAAAATTATTGTTTGATTGATAATACCCATGTTAAAAAATGTGGAATCCAGCCAACCGCATCCGGTAAATCCCGGAGGGCAATTAATACCTGCATCCGACATTGTGATACGTCGTGTTAATGTGGCATTGGCAACATTATAGAAGGAATTTGTTACCAGTGTTGTTGGAAAAGTTGTTACAGGATTTATCGTTTGCGGACCCACATTTAAATGCAACATATTAAACTGTCGTCCGCCTAGTGCATTTGCAAAAACGCCTGTTCCTGCTGTGCTGCCTGCAACATCTCCGGGTAACGTATTATTGTAAGCAATTAAATCAACACTGCTTCCATTTAGTCCGGTAAAATTAACCAGAATCTCTACTCTTTCTCCCGGAGCAAGTGTGAATCGTGTTTGTGAAACAGGTGCATTCATCAAGCCTCCATCTGTTGCAATCACTCTGAAGGTGGCATTATTACTGAATCCGAAACGATAAAATCTTTCCGGAGCGGCATTCAGAATTCGAAAGCGAACAATTTGTGCCGGTACTGTATATTCAGGATTTATGGTTCCGTTTACTACCATAGTGTCGCCAAAATGAGCATCCACTAATTGATTATTAGTGGAATCAAATCGTCTGTCAGATAATACCACAGGAATATCATCAATACCATATTTCCTTGGCAGATTTAAAAGTGCCTCCGTTGAATCGCGAATTATTATTAATCCCCCTATACCCATATTCACTTGTTCTTCCGTCATCATATGCAGATGCGGATGATACCAGTATGTTGCGGCATTATTTAGCACTTTAAAGGAAGGTGACCATGTGGTACCGGGAGGAATTACCTGGTGTGGACCTCCATCAGCTGCTGCAGGAAGATGAATGCCATGCCAGTGAATAGTAGTAGTATCCGCCAACGTATTGGTAACGTTCAGCTGAATTGAATCTCCTTTATTAAATATTAAAGTAGGTCCCCACCAATTTCCATTTACTGCAGCAGTAATGGTTTGTTGTCCGGGCAAAAACTGACGGAAAGTATCCTGTACAGTAAGATTATAAGTAATGCCGGTAAGTGTATCAGGAATCCATAAAGTATTATACGATTGCGCAGCTATTTTCAGGCTGGAAAATGTGAAGAACAACAACAGAAAATAATTTTGCAAACGGGTCATCTATATCTTAAATTCAACAATGGCCATTAATCAAAGATAAAAAGTAATGGAATTCAGTTAAGAGAAATTTTTATTAAAATTCACACTTTAGGCCTTTTCAGAAGGCTTGCTTAGGTACAAGTCGCATGTATCGACTTTTCTAAATATTGAGGCGACTAAAGTTCCAGCTTCGTTTGCGTTTTCGTTGAAGGCGCAGCAGGTTTTATTTCAAGCTGTTTGTCTTCACGTGCAGCAGCAGTTTCTATAATTTTTGCAAACGGGAATTTGGTAACTACATTTCCGATAGAGGAGCGTCCTTTAATAAGTAGCTCTCCGAAGTTAACTACCGATTCCAGATTTCGCAACTTAGGTTTAGGCTTCAGTTTAACTGTAACAATTGGTGCAGCAACAGGTGTGCTGATATTGAAATATAAAACCTTACTTTCAGCAGATCCTTTTGTAAGATCATAATCTTTGTCGCGTGTTACTCCGCCGATATTAAATCTTTTTGCCATAACAGCACCACGTGCTCCATCCTGATACAACAAGTTATAAATGGTGTTTTCATTATCCTTGCTGAATACTGCAAGGTGAATGATGTTTTTACCGATGAAAACTTTCTCATCAATTTTCACTACTTTAAATTTACCGTCAGCGGTAAATGCAATGATTTCATCAATGTCAGAACAATCAGTTACCAACTCATCTTTTTTCAAGCCATAACCAATAAACCCTTCTGCGCGGTTTACATAGAGTTTTGAATTATTCATCACTACCTTGGTTGCAACTATGGTTTCAAACTCACTCATTTTAGTTTTTCGCTCTTTACCTTTGCCATATTTTTTCAGCAGGTTTTTGAAATAAGCGATCGTGTAATTCCTGATATTGTCAAGATTTTCCTTTACTTCTTTTATTTCTTC
>JANOBN010000230.1:0-4815 GCA_031411675.1 Bacteroidota bacterium
TTTGGCAATCCGAAATATGCACCATGTCCTTTACTGGTGAACATGGTTAGCTCAGGAAACCTTGGCGTAAAAACAGGAAGTGGATTTTATAAATATACAGCCGGCAGCAAGGAAATAATGGTTGCAGATAAATTCAAAAAATAAACTTTACTTTATACCACTGCAATTGCAGCATCCATGTCAAAATTTTCCATCAACGATAAAGTCAGTTTTATTAATGAGAAGCAGGATGGCATAATCAGAGCTATTAAGTTATCCGGCATTTGCACCGTAGAAATTGAAGATGGTTTTACCATTGATGCAATGGAGAATGAACTGGTGCTGATTAAACCGCAGTCCTCGGTCATTAAAAAAGTGCAAGAAGTTAAAACAGAAACAGCGCCTGTATCACTTGATTTTATTAAACCACTTTCTTTGGCTGGAGAATCCGTATGGCTGATAGGCTGCCCTTCCATTTCCGGAATGGTTTCCACTGGTCCTGCTGATTTTTATCTGGTAAACACCTCTTCTTTTGATGTTTTAGTCGCTTGCTCCTTTAAAAGAAGTGGAAACATCAATGGAATTATTTCAGCGATACTACATTCCGGTGAGCAGTTATTAATCACGGGACTTAAACGAGAAGAAGCATTTGATAAAGGTGATTTATTAATTCAACTATTATTTCATCGCAAAGGAATTTTCAATCAGCTGCCATCTATGCAGAAAGAATTATCTTTTCAATTTCCTGATATCTCTCATGGCCGTTCTCAATTACCTTCACCCTATGCATTCTGCACAATACAACCAGTAATTTCCAATGAGCCTATGAATGAAGAGCAACTGGATACTTTACAGCGTAAATTTTCCGGCAAAGATCTTCAGGATGCATTCTCATCACAAAAAAAAGTTATTAAAAAGGGACAGGATACTACACATGGCAGAAGTCCATCTATATATGAAGTAGATCTGCACATTGAAGAACTTATTGATGATATTTCCGGAATGTCGAATGGTGAAATGATGGAGTTGCAATTAAAATATTTTCGAAAGAAACTGGATGAAGCAATCGTAAATAAAACGTGGAAAATTATTTTTATACATGGCAATGGTAACGGCCGTTTAAAATCTTCCATCAGAAAAGAACTCGATGATCATCATCTGCGATTTACAGATGGCTCATTTGAACGCTATGGTGGCGGTGCAACTGAAGTAGTTTTTTAAAACAAAGGCTTCCTAACCTCTACCCTCTTCAAAGTAACATTCCTGCAATTATCTTCCAATTCAATATCAAGTGTAAAAACTGAAGGTATTTTTTTTACGTCAACAAATAACCGGTTGTTTTTGGGATCATACTCAAATAAAAACCACTTGCCTTCTATTTTACAGGTGTAATTCTTAATACCGGACAAATTATCAGTGGTATGTATTATGTAAAGTGATTTATTGGCAATTGTATCAGTGGCAAAATATAAAGAGTCAATAAGCGGCGGAATTGTGTCTATAGCAATGGAATAAATGCCCGGTTTTCGTGATGATGCTGACAATCTATTCTCCTTAATAGTTGTGTTCAGTGAATTGCTAATTTTTCCCTGATCATTTAAATTCACTACACATAACTTTTCAGCAACATTAGAATATCTCTTCGATATTCTAAATTTCATGAGATAAGGTGTGTGAAAAATGATTCCCTTCTCTCCGACATTAATTACCGGAAAACCCCGAATTGGTTTACGTTTTCCTATTTTAAAATCAATTACAGGCTCATAAAAAGAGGCAGGTTGAATATACACTTCTGCTTCCGAAAATTTACGGACAATTTCGCTATTGGGATATTTAATATCTAAGTTCAGTTTAGTTTCCTTCTTTGGGCGTTCTCCTTTAAGGTAAATTGTCCGTGTGGAAAAATTCCTGTTTGCATCGCTGACAATTAGTTTAACAGGAATAATTGTTTTCTGCTTAACAGGAATTATTCCCACTCCACTGTTTTTAAATATCTCACTTTTATTTCCCGGCAAGGTATAAAGTCGTTGAAATATTTCTTTTTCTAAATCTTTTTTACGGTAATCAATATGTGCGTTTACATACCTGGTTTGATCGAAATTTATTCTGTCAAATGCATACTGAAAAACGGTATCATTATCAGCAATTAAAACAGCACTATAAATGCCAAGACCGGATTGAACAGAATCATTCATATAATCAACAGCTTCATATGATAGTCCGATACTATCACTATAAACGCTTATGGTATCATTATCCTTAAATAAAGTAAAGGCATAATTCTTATCAGAAAAAAATCCCTCATAATGATCATAAATAGTCAATTTTGAAATTATGGGAGCAATAGTATCTTCTATAACCCAATCATAAAGTAAAGGGTTCAGAGGCTCTTCGGTAAGCTGATCACGAATCTCAAAATGCAAATGAGGCGCTTCACTCCCGCCGCTATTTCCGCTCCAGGCAATTTGCATCCCTTTTGTTACTCTGAACAGGTTGCTGTCAGGAAAGAATTCCATCACAAAGGATTTGCTGCTATACTGCCTTGCTTCAACCGTATCTGCCAATGAGCCTGTAAATCCTGAAAGATGTCCATATACACTTATCAGATTTCCCGAATGCATAATATATAATACTTTGCCATAACCAACAGCACTTACCTTTATCCGATATATATATCCATCATCAACGGCAAAAACAGGAAGGCCTTCTTTGCCATTTGTTTTTATATCAATGCCGGAATGAAAATGATCGGTCCGTACTTCACAAAAATTTCCGGAAAGATGTAATGGTATGTTGAGCGGTGAACAAAAACGCTTCTGATGATTTTGTGCAGGAGAGTTACATGCCAACAGCAACAGCATAAATACATAACTGCTGTAGCGAAAAAACGACATCAGGAAATAATTTCGAATTTGTTATTGTTGACTATTGCACTTACTTTTCCTGTTAATTTTTCGCCAAAAAACGGAGAGTTGGAAGAAAGTGATTTGCTGTTTTCAACTTTAAAAACCCATTCAGCTTCCGGATTAAATAAAGTTAAGCAGGCTTTTTCCCCTTCTTTTATTTCAGGCAAAGGCAGATTTAAAATTTTACGAGGTTGAATCGTAATTTTGTCTATCAGTTGGTCCATTGATAACATCCCTTTCATTGCACTATTCATTATGGCGAATGATGTCTCCAGATTAACCATGCCATGCGCTGCAAAATCCCATTCCACCTCCTTTGATTCTTTATCTTCCGGAGTATGATCACTTACAATAACATCGATAGTGCCATCCACAAGCGCTTCTCTTAATGCTGCAACATCATCTTGTGTTCGCAGTGGTGGTTTTACTTTATAAGCTGTATCAAAAGTATCAATTTGCTCATCGGTTAATAATAGATGATAGGAACTCACTTCAGCAGTAATCTTACTTCCGTTTTTTCTGGCTTCTCTGATTGCATTAACGGCAGCACGAGTTGAGACACCGGAGAAATGTACCGGAACATCAGCATGCTCACTTATAAGAACATCGCGATTAATCGCCATTTCTTCTGCAATTCCCGGTGAACCTTTAAAACCCAGCAAGGTGGTTGCTTTACTTTGATTTGCCTGCAGATCGCCGGAAATGGCTCTTTCATCAGCATAGGAAATTACCGGAGCATTAATATTACCGGCATACTGCAACAAACGAAGCATCACCCCACTGTCCTTAATAGCACGTTGGTCATCAGTAAATGCAACGGCTCCTCCTAATTTCATATCGTAGATTTCTGCCATCTCACTGCCCTCCCGTTTTACGGTAAGGCATCCGGCAGGATATATATCGGTAATATTTCCTGAAGCTGCAGTTTTAATATATTCTACCGATGATCGGGTATAAAGTGGCGGATGAGTAGATGGCATCATTACTACCCCCGTAAATCCTCCTGCTGCAGCAGCATTCAATCCTGAAACGATTGTTTCCTTCTGCTCCTGCCCCGGCTCTCCAAATCTGCAACGCATATCCAGCCAGCCGATGGAAACACTTAATCCCGCAGCATTATATATCTGTGTTTCCTTATTACAATCTGCTTCCGGTATAGCACTTGCTATTTTTTTATAGATCCCATCTTCAATATATATATCACAAGTTTTACCATTAAAGGCATGCCCTGCATGGATCAATTTTGCGGATTTCAGAAGTAGGTTCATGTTGTTTTCCAGAATCTGAGTAACAATGTTTCAGCAAGGAGAAATAAAAGCACGAATAAAATGCAATATTTCCATAGTGAAACACCTTCGGTTAATTGTTTCAGTTTATTGGTAAGATCAGGCAACGATGTATCAATACTGCGAAAATTACTGATTTGATTATCTTTCATCAACGATTCAATCTGTTCCGAATTCAGTAATCGCATATCAGATTCCGAACGGCTGTAATTAAAAGAAAGAATGGAGAGTAATTTTCCGTCACCATTCAAAGCATAATGACCTGATTCCTTTATTATATTCCCAAAACTAACATCCAGTCCTGAAGAAGTCACTCTCGATGAAGGAATCATCTCTGCATTGGATACTTGATTTACAATTCGCAGCTTGCCTTCTGAAACAGTAGCATTTCCCTTTAATGTAAGTGAAACATCTCTTCCAACAGTAAATGCAAGATCATGCCCTTTAAGGCTTAGCAAAGCCATTTTATATAAAGCAGGAACAAACACAGCATGTCTTGCCAGATTACTAAATCCTGGACTAAGCGGAACCGTATATATATATAAAGATCCCTTCCCTACATTGTATTGGGATAGAAATGGAGCATCCCCCTGAAGTTGCATTAAAACTTGTCGGTTACTTGAATTGTTTCCGGCGACATCGAA
>JANOBN010000231.1:0-2479 GCA_031411675.1 Bacteroidota bacterium
CACTGCTACTGAAATCCTGTCGGTAGGAATTTTAACCATATTCACTTTGATGCGCGGTGCAAGATGCTTTTTGAGGAGTTCTTTAAACGTGGGATCTTCCCAATTAATTTCACATCGGTGGTTATAATTATGAATATATAAAGCTTTTTTATGCTGATTAAAAGGAGTTCCTGCACCATTACGAAGATAAATGATAGTGGAGAATTGAGCAGCTTCAGATTCTGAGTAGTGTTGCTCTAGTTCATGTAGCATGAATGCTTGGGAGTATTTAAAAGGGCGTAATCTTAACCCGATATGTGGGTTTTTATATGTTAACCATTTAATAATGCAGTAATGGAACAGTCTGTCTCCTAATCTTCCACCGCTATCGTCGGCAATCATAAGAGATGATTGTTCAGTGTTTGTTGGTAGGTAGCAAAAGAATATCATCATGAAGCAACAAAATGATTGGAGGAGCTGCATGTATATGAGGTGATGTTTTTTCATGAGCACTCCAACTTACGAAGTAACTATTTTTTCCTGAAAACACAGCCCTATATTTCTTAAGTTAAATTTTTGGCTAATGGTGTAATGTTTTTTCCAAAAATGATCAAAGTCAGAAAGGGCTTGATAATTTTTGTAAAGAAATTGTAACTTGCAGTCATTTTTTCTATAGAGAGTCATGTTGAAATTGAGAATATTTCCCCATAATCCATTGAGGTGTGCAAAGTCCCATGCATACACATCTTCATTAAAATCTACGGGGGCAAACTGTTTATTATCCAAGCCTATGTGGAAGTAAAAACCATACGCTCCTGTTGTGTTAAGTAAGTTGATACAATTGCTAACATCAACTGGTGCAGTAAACTCTAATCCATCAGAACCAAAAATAAGATAATTGTGGTTTGTTTTTTCTAATGTTTTTAGAAAAATTTGGCTGAATGTATGGTTGCGTGTGGTGGCGTCACGCATAAAAATGACTTGATGAGCCATTTTATTTTTAAATTCGTCACTACAGTTTTTTTCTTCATAAACATAGACAGATCCAATATTGGTACAGTTTTTTCTGATTGAAGCGAGCGTTTTTAACAAGGCCGCTTCACCTTTGGTGCAGAGCAAGATAAAATCAGCCCTTTTTTTTGTATAGGTATGAAATACAGGCCCAGCAAGTGGTGTATATTTTGCCCTGTTTCGAATAACGCCCCATATATCATCTTTTGGAACGCTATTTACTTTACTCATATTAATAGGATTAAATTTATTATGAATGTAAAGTTCTTCACCAATAAAAGAGCTATGCGTTCCCGCCATTTCAAGCATAGGAAACATAACTGCCCAGTCAGTTGCTCGTGGGAAATAACTATCTTTGTATAAAAGATCTTTGAGTTTTACCTGCTTAAAAAGCCAAACATAATAAGATCTTAGTTGGGCTGGGCAATCAAGCATTTCTCTAAATTGATTCTTCTGAATAATTTCATCGGGCACTTGAACAACGGGAATACCAAACCGAGAAAAGGGTTCTTGTTTGTTTTTTCCATAGGTCAGCCAGACTTCAGGGTTTTGATACTCTGCGTTAAGGCGTTCAAGTACGCGTGGATGAGCAAACCAATCATCGCCATCTAATTCTGCAATAATAGCATGATTAGGGCATGTATGAATTGCGCGATATCTATTGGCAAGGGGTTGAAGCCGTTTAGTATTACGAATCAGCGTAAACTTGTCTTCTTGATTATGCGCTTTTACATATTCTTCTACTAATCGTGCCGTTCCATCTGTTGAAGCGTCATCAATATAGATAATACGGTAATTGTCATAGGTTTGAGCAAAAATTGAATCTAAATTTTTTTTATACCAACCTTTATTGTTGTAGGAAGGAACAATAATTACAAATTCATGTTCTACGTAGGCATTACTATCGTTTGCGAATAAAAAAGTTCCATAAAGCAACAGGAATAAAAATATTTTTTTAGCTATCATCATTCATCTCCTTGACCAAGCCATGAAACGGCCCAGTAATGCATTGCAAAACATTCGTAAGGAACTATCATCCGTTTTGGCAGTAACGCAAGGCTATAAATAAATTCTTCTTTGCTGCAGCTGAGCAATTCGTTACGCAAAGGGAAGAAAAAAGGCGGTGGTAAAATAATATCACGACTATCATCGTTTCCTGCATGGGCAATTACCGCACGTGTTAAAGGTACTGGTCCTGTTGCAACAACGATGGGGGTTCCGCTCCATAATTTTTTAAGATAGCTAAAATCATTGGAGCTACGTAGTCGCTTAATGGTATCTAAAATAATTGGATGGCCAGGTTTTGCTGCTATAATACAATTGGTGACTTGAATTTTACCCAAGCAAAGCGGTGAGATCCCTGCATAAAAATCATATGCATGATGCAGGATATCAAAAGGTTCAAAACATTCTACATCAGTGTCGATATATAAGCCGCCATAGCGATATAAAAGTTCTAAGCGTAAAATATCAGACTTCTCGCCCCAAT
>JANOBN010000232.1:0-11935 GCA_031411675.1 Bacteroidota bacterium
CCGTAAGATGGTGTTAACAAAACCGAATCTCCTGCACAAAATAATAATTTTTCTGCATTTATTGTTGGAGGTGCAGGATTGTACTGAACAACAGTAACAGGTGATGAAGTAGCAGAGCATCCTGTTGCATCAAATATTGTAAGAGTATAGGTTCCACCGGAAAATATATTTACAGAAGCGGTAGTGTGACCGGTACTCCATAAGAAAGAAGCTGCTCCGACATTACTGCTAAGAACAATGCTGCCACCCGGACAAAATGCAAAAGATCCGGTATTACTGATAATCTGTGGAGTAGTTGCTGAACCACCCTGTGTAATGGTAAGTGTATTACTGGTTACGGTGATGTTATTAGCATCTTTCATCGTAACATAATATTGTCCGGGTGTTGATGTGATGTATTGATTGGAAGTAGCACCACCAATTATGCTTCCGTTTAAATACCATTGAAAAGATTGTCCGGTTTTATTTGCAGAAAGTGTTACACTACCGGAAGCACAAACACTTAAACTATTAGCAGAAATAGATAACCCGCTATTAATCGGGAAACTATAAAAACTTAATGCCCCAACATTATCTTGATTATATAACCATGGTCCGTCATAATTTGTTGTTGTGCCGTTATAATACTGATTCGGCAGATAAGTAATTTTATAAGAGTTACTGGTAGCTGATAACTGTAGCTTCACTGTATCACCTGAAGTACTTCCGCTTAAAATGGTAACAGGAGTATTCAAATAAAAATAATCTTTAAGATTAAAACCATTAAAAATTGCCGGCCATATTACAGGCTGATCAAAAATAACGGACAGCTCGGTATTGTCGCTGTTGGTAAATAATGCATTGATAATATTCGGCGGATTGGCAGTAATGGTGGAAGAGGCCGAATAAATATCACGGGAAACCTGACGGTATAAAAAACGTGCAAGTGTCTGATATCCGGAAACATTAAAATGACAACCATCAAAACCGCTTATTCCCATTGTTGACATCACTCTTACATTAGGATAAACTGTTGCAAATGAACGATGCGCTTCGCGTACCTGACGATGTTCGGGAGCACCATCAATACAGCCCATGCGAGTTTGTACAACAAATATTTTTTGTATGGAAGGATAGTTATTTAACCAAGAGGAACGAAGCGTTGCAAAACTTGCCGGATATTGTGGCGCTACTGTTGTGGCACCATCATTTTCTCCCTGATACCAGAAAATTGCTTTTACAGCCTGATCTACTTTTGCTTTAGTGGCCCGATAATACAATCTGCCGTACAAGGTGCTTAAATTTGCAGGATCTGCAGCTGAAAGATGTTCGGCAATGTTTGTTCCCGGCCGGGCACCGTTAATTACACATACCGGCACATTAAAAGTATCGCAAAGCATTTTAGCCAGACGAATTCCCCAAACCCCAATTGAATAAGCAGTGCTTCCGGTATTACCCTGAGCAATACCCCAGGTAGTGTCAGCTTGTGCTGTGGCAACTGTTAAAGTTGGATTTCCAAAGGAACGAATCCATACATATTGTGCATCCGTACCTGAAACAGTTGCATTTGCTGTTGCATTTGATTGTCCTGTGATTAAAAAAACATCACCGCATACTACACTATCTGCTCTTAACACCTGCAAACTGCTTGCGCCCTGAAGAAGATAAACCCGGTAATTATTAAGTGCTTTTTCTGCTCTGATTCTGTAGTTTTTCAGGAAGGAAGCTTGTGAGTTTTGAAAAGACAGCGGAGCAATCACCGAATCAATCAATACTCCGTTTTTGGATGAAGTAAAAACGATGTCAGTGTATTGTGGTGCCGTTACTATTCCGGAAATAACAATAGTAGCAGAATCATCAATACCACGTGGATATAATTGTAATCTGGAAGGATTTGCCGAAAACTGAATTTGGGCCATTATTGGCAAGGTAAAAATTGCACTTAAAACGGCAAGTAAAATAAAGCGTTTAAACATGAAGGAAAGAATTTAGATATTAATAAGGGTTTATCTCTCAAAAGTAAGGAGATATGCCCCTTTTTGAAACATATTTCTTTCTGTATTTGGCTAAACCTCCGATACCTTATGCTAATCAGGTGTTTATGAAGGTAAAACATCAGAGATATTAACAAAATTAACGGCTGTCTTTCGCAAACCCGCGCCACTTCTCCAATACAGCTATAAAGTCTGGCGGTAAAGTGGATTCAAAATGAAGGTTTTTATTCAATGTGGGATGAAGAAATCCCAATGTTTTTGCATGCAAAGCCTGCCGTGGCATTACTTCAAAACAATTCTCTACAAACTGGCGATATCGGGTAAAAACAGTGCCTTTTACGATTTTATCACCTCCATAAGTTTCGTCACTGAATAAAGGATGTCCGGTATACTTCATATGGACTCTTATCTGGTGTGTTCTACCGGTTTCCAGCTTGCATTCCAGCAAGGTAACATAGCCAAAACGCTCCAAAACCGTATAATGAGTTACGGCATGCTTACCATAGCTTTCATCAGGATATACATCCATAATTTTTCTATCCCTTAAGCTGCGCCCTACATTGCCGGTAATTGTTCCTGCATCTTCTTTAAAATCACCCCAGGCTAATGCATAATAACGTCTGCTGATGGTGCGGTCGAAAAATTGTTTTGCCAGATGCGTCATGGCAATTTCTGTTTTAGCAAGCACTATAAGCCCCGAAGTATTTTTATCAATCCGATGTACCAGACCGGGCCGAATGGATTCTGCTTTTATCGGTGCGCCATTTAAATCAGGATACATGTGATGCACCATTGCATTAACAAGTGTACCACGGTAATTTCCATAAGCAGGATGTACCACCATGCCAACAGGTTTATCAATTACTATTAACTGATCATCTTCATAAATAATTGAAAGTGGAATATCATCAGGATACAATTCAATATCCCTTGGTGGATGCGCCATCACAATGGTGATTACATCCAAAGGCTTTACTTTGTAAGAGGGTTTTACAGCAATGCCATTCACCAATACAGCGCCTGCATCCGTAGCATTTTGTACCCTGTTGCGGGAAACATTCTGCATACGATTAAATAAAAATTTATCTATGCGTAAAGGGGTCTGGCCTTTATCTACAACAAAACGGTGATGCTCATAAAGTTCTTCCTGCTCACTAAGTTCAGAATCAACAATTTCATTCTCATCTGACATCATTTTAATTGTTGATTATTAGTTTCTGACGGACAGAATAAACATCCGTACCGGAAAGTTGTATAGTATAAATCCCTGCTTCAAATTTGGAAAAATCATAATTGCCCGGCGTATAAAAATCATCATAAACCACATCACCGGTTATATTGTATAACATAATTCTGTTGTAACGATTTTCATCTGCCGAAGAATATATATAAACCATTCCCGATGATGGATTAGGGTAACAATGAATACCTTTTTCATATTCTGCATTTTCAGTAACTCCAACCAAGGGAATACTGCCAACCAACGGTCGTATCATAAAAGATCCGGGCAAAACACTTACCTGACTCCAGGTGCCTGATGTGTTGTAAAACATTTTACTGTTACTGGTAGTATTACGGTCGAAACCAAGATGTAAACCATCGGGAGAGACCTGCTGAAATCCAATATAAAATCCTGATGCAGGAACAGGCGTATTGAAAACATAAGTTGCAAATCCGTTGATGCTGTCAACATACGACGGAAGTTGATTAGTCAACTGATATAAAACTGTTTCAGGACTTAATGAACTCCAAACCTTCAGGGTAATTAATTTAGTTGAAACCACTCCGTTTTGTTGCGTGAAAAACATTTGAACACCTCTTAAAGTATCTGCCTGCAACATGTCGAAACGCATGGCGATTTTTCCATTTGCTGCATTGAAAAGATCATAACCCAATTCGCAGGTACCATCATCGTAGCTATAATAATTGTAAAAGTATTGACGATAACGAATCGTATCATTGGAATATATATTGTCACCACCCTGCTGCGTTGAAAAATAATCAACGAGATCAAAATAAGTGGAATCATCTGTTAACTCTTTTGCATTTGGAAAGGTATAGTTTATCGGATAAGAATAACTCAATCGCTGATTGGATGCAACAGGGAAAAGAGAACTACCTACTCCAAAAAGACCAATGGTGTCAAGATCATAAGCGATTGCCCTGTGTTTAAATCCCGCATTAACGAGTGGTTGATTCTGATAAATTACATAGCTGACATTTGAACTGTCCTTGATTAATAATGACTGATTAGAGGATGCTTTATAATGCTTCCATGGAATTGAAGTAAAATTCTCCAGTATGGTATTTCTGTCGTTCGTAAACGCCTGATCCACTAAAGCGGCAGAAGTTCCTGATGAAGGAAAAACTCTGATGTAATCAACATGCCAGTTATCCAGTGAGCCCGATAAATTTCCATAATTGCGAAAACGGAATTGAAATCCATCTTCAAGATATGCTGCATTGGTAATGAGTACATCCACTTTATTAAAAACAGTATCCTGTCCCGCAGCAACACCACCGGGAGAATACCATTCACGTGTCCATATCTGCACAGAAGGACGGTAGAATTCAAGAACTAAAGAATCACTGGCTTCCGGTGCATCGCCAAATCCCTTTTTCTCGAAATAGAAACTTATATATATGCTGTCGGAAATGCTATATACTCCGCCTTGCGTATTGGTATGCAGATAAAGCGGCTGAGATGTTAATGCATCAGCTGATCCGGAATTGGTAGTGCCGGGTAAATAAGGATTACCCAGTTCATTCAATCCATCGAAAGTGGCTGCTCCTACCGTTGGCATAACCCGTGGAAGATCGGAGTTAATAAATACTTTGTTATCCACCCATCTTTGTACTGAAGGATAAATACTTGCTTCCGAAAAATCATCTACAAAAGGCAGTGCAAGTGTATCACCAACTACCTGCAGTCGGTATGCAGCCTGATTACCATTTGCATTCAGATAATTTTTAATTACCGGATTATAATCCATCGGCATAACTGTTTCCTGAGCAAAAACTTCAAGTGGCACTATATATAATAACAGCAGAAACGGTAATATATATTTTCTCATCATTTTAATTTCCCTTTTTTTAAATAAAGATTTACCATTTGACCTTGTTGCAACAATGCAGTATCTCCCTGTTGTGGCATGGTTCTATAAACGATTGCATTCAAGGTATCCTGCACGTCATCATCAAAATTAACTTCGCCGGCCTTTAAGCCTGACGCTCTTAATGAAAATAAGGCTTCTTCATAAGTAAGATTAATGAGTGGCGGAATCAGCAACATAGTACTACCGAATCCATCCCCTAACACCAGATCGATTACTGATCCTTTCGGAATTTCATCACCCGGCTTTAAAGAGCGACCTTTAAAGCTGGCATCAAGAACAGCATTTTTTGCAAGGTCAGGCTTATATGTTCTTAGTCCGGTTTTAAGTCCGTATGACAACAATATAGCTTCTGCCTGACGATCGGACACATCAATAATAGAAGGCATTTTTACTTGCGGAGGTACTATTTTAGAAACCGTAATATATATTGTCCGGTTTTCCTTTACGCGGTTTCCCGGTGCGGGATCCTGCTCAATGATTAATCCGCCCGGCTGATCAACTAAAAATATGGAGGAGTCGGCAATTTGAAGCCTGAGATTTTTTGATTGAATTGTTTTTTCAAGATTCATCCATTGCTTTCCCTTGATGTCAGGCACAACAATGGTTTCACCATGATTCGTATAAGCGCCCAGCCAATAGTAAGTGCAGAATAACAATATTGCAATAAAAGCTACTGCAAGTGCTATATTTAAAAGAAAGGTTTTTGATTTAAGGAAGTCCGGCACTTTGTGTTTTAAAGATGAAGTATAATGTTTATAGATTGTGAAATGCTCACTTAAAATATTGTTTACTGCATATATCAGTTTAGAATACCTGCATTTTTATAACGCTTAAATCCGTATTCAAGTATACGGTCAATGAATTCAAATGGCTGATAGTGTGCTATTGCTGCCTGATGAAAGATACAGGTGGCAGGCGTCATGCCCGGCAATGAATTTACCTCAATAAACACCACCTCTACTTTTGCAACATTATATATTCTTACAAATGCATCAATTCTGGAATATCCTTCCACTTTAAGTAAACGGGCGGCACGTTCAAGTTGCACCTTCACTTGTGTGGATATCATTCTGTTTTCCTGAGCATCGTTGCTATATCGTGCCGGAGTAATATTTTGGCCCTGCCCTGCAAGAAATTTTTCTTCCAGCGATAAAACATCTCCTTCTGATAATGCTTCTGACGCTTCAAATATTTCATAACCCAGTTCACCATTTTCATTGTAACAGGTAAGCATGCCTCCGGTAATTTCCAGAAACTTTGGTGCACCATTCGCACCAATAAGATCCTCAATCATAAATGAATTACGGAATGGAAATTCTTCTTTCGGCTTTATCTTCAATACCTTCATCCACTGCTCGTCCATCTTTAACTCCTCACGAAACGAAAGTTGTGTATATGCTACTAACTGTTCTTTGTTTCTTATAATTTTTACAGCAGAACTGCATCCGTCATCATGCGGTTTGCAAATAAAAGGGTAAACAAATTTTTCTTCAATGTGCCGATAAAATTCTTCCTTATCTTTAAGCCAGTCTTGTTTAGAGGCCATTTCATGCCTTGCAACAAGGAAACCATTTTTTGCAAGCAACTCATTGGTCTGAAATTTATCAATCGTTACTTTTGATGCAGCAGGCCCTGATCCGTTATAGGGCAACCCTACCCGTTGCAATTGTTCTTGCACAGCACCATCCTCTCCCGGTCGACCATGCAATGCAATGAATACACCATCTACCAACTCTGCAAGATTTTCATAACTGATTCTTTGCGGTGCTTCCAGATTTTGTCCGGAAGTATATCTCTTTGTAATTCCCTGTGCTTTATATATAATATCAGCCACCACATCATGTACTTTGTAATGGCTTATCTTTTCATATATATCATCTGCATTATCTTTCAATAAAATATTTACCGGAATCTTATACATAATATGTTCTGCAGATGACCCTGTCAAAAATACCGGAAGCGGTTCGTAAACACCTGAGGATGCTAATTTCTCATAAATATTTCTTCCGCTTTCAACTGATATATGCCGCTCAGAAGAAAAACCACCCAATAAAACAGCAATTCGCTTTTTTGTTTTTGTAGTTCTTTGTTGCGAATCAATTGCATTATCCAATCGATTTAATAAGGCCGGGAAACGGCTGGTTTCTTTAAAATCTTTTATACGTCCAACAAGTGAAGTACGAATGATATAAGTGATGAACTGTGAAGGATTAAGCCCTATTTCTGCTGCCTGATGAAAGAAAAAGGAACTTGGCATCATGCCGGAAGTGGTATTCGGATCGTTTAACAGCACTTTTCCATCCGCTGTAATAAATCCGTCGATTCGTGCATAAACGTCAAAGTAAAGTGCAGCAAATAATTTTTCGCATTGTTGTCTTATTTCGTTTATCTGAACATCCGGTAATTCAATCGGTGTAATTTTTCTGGATAAGCCGGGTAGATATTTTGAACGGTAATCAAACAATTCTTTCCCCTTTTTTATTTCTGTTGGTGGCAATGCCAGTGGTTGTCCGGTTTCATCCTGAACAACTATACAGCTGAACTCTCTTCCTTCAATAAATTCTTCAATTAATACTGAATTTTCTGCATCCAGACTTTTAACCTGCACAAAAGGCTCCCGTTCCCCGAATAATGTGCTTACAACAGAAAGCAATTCTTCCGGATGATAAATTATTCTACTGCCAATACTCACCGGCATACCAATTCCTTCTCTGATATCAGCAAGGCTTCTTATATATGCAACACGATCATTAAATGTAATTGCATCCCATTCTTCAATAGTGATGGTGCGGATAAATAAACTTTTTTCTACCGCTTCCACCATTGCTTTTTCATTTGCAGATGATAGCACACTTACTCCGATAGATGACCCCTGATTCGCCGACTTCACTACACAGGGAAAGCCGGTAGCATTTTTTACTTTATTAAATATTTCTGATTTGTTTCCTTTGATAAACTCTGCAGCAGATAATGTAAAATACTTTGGTACGTTAAAACCTGCATTCTGCATAAGTTGTTTCTGCACTACTTTATTCATTCCTATTGCAGATGATAATATTCCGGATCCGGTATAAGGAATACGGAGATATTCCAGCAATCCCTGCAATCGCCCGTCTTCACCATCACTGCCATGTAAACAAAGAAAAGCCATGTCGATGAGGCCTTTCAATCCTGAAGGATCAACCCGGGTGCCGGTTTTACTTAACAGTCTTAATTGTTCGGCATCATCCAGGCTTCCCAGACTTTCGGCATATATCTGAAATTCATTTGCTGAGGCAGGCAAAGCTTCTGAAGGCGGGTAAAAATCCCGAATGCTTCCTTTGTAAATAAACTCCCAGTTTAACAGTATAATATTGTTAAAACTGTCGATGAATAACGGAACAGGCTGAAAAAGATTTTTATCCAGATTATCATAAACGGTTCTACCTCCGGCAAATGAAACCTCCCTTTCGCGGGAGGCGCCCCCGAAAATAACGCCAATACGCATTTTTTCCATAGTGTGCGAAGTTAAGAAAAGCAGACTGATCAGGCCTTTAGTAAATGGTCATTCAGGAAAAGAACCAGTTTATTCAGTGCTTTTTTACGATGGCTGATCCGATTTTTCAACTCCATCCCGCCCTCTGCCAGCGTAATACTATATCCATCAGGAATAAAAACCGGGTCGTATCCAAATCCTCCACTCCCTGCTATCTCAAGTCCGATCTGACCATCAAGCACCCCCTCAAAAAGGTATTCTTTTCCATTAAAAATCAGAGCAATAATGGTTTTAAAACAAGCCGTCCGGTCTGATTCATTCTTCATTTTGTTCAAGAGCAACTTCATGTTGTCCTTGTCACTCCGTGGTAATCCGGCATAAAAAGCAGAGTTTACACCCGGCTCATTATCAAGGGCGACAACTTCCAGCCCGCTGTCATCAGAAAAGCAGTTAATTTTAAATTTTTTATAGATAAACCGGGCCTTTTGCAATGCATTCTCTTCCAGTGTCTCCCCTGTTTCCTCTAACTCTTCTTTAAAATTCTTATCAGAAAGTGAAATCAAATCGTAACCATTCGGGAGCATTTCCCGTATCTCACCAAGTTTATTCACATTGGAGGAAGCGAAAAGTAATTGCATAGCTTCAAAACTAATGAATTGTCTGTATACCTTTGAATTATAAATTTCTATATGTTTAAAAGAGCCTGTTTTCTATTCTGCATTTTAACCCTGCATCAGTTTGTTTATGGCCAGTGTCCGACGCCATCATTTTCCTTAAATGACAGCATTCCGGAAGGCACCCCGCTAAACATTAACAATACCGGCACTGCGGCACAAGAATATCTTTGGGATTTTGCTACCGGAGATCCTGATTCTGCCGCGCAGGGAAATGTATTACCCTTCAATTTTGCTGCTTATGAGCAAACAATTGTAAAGGAAAACGGAAACTATTATGCCTTCGTACTTAATTATGGTGGTACCCAAATCACCCGTCTTGATTTTGGTGATAGTCTTTCTAAAACTCCGATAATTACTCCACTTCCCAATAACGGATTTACCACAACCAGTACAGGAATTGATCTGGTAAAAGAAGGTAATAAGTGGTATGGTTTCGTTTCCGATTATTCTCAGAACACTTGTTTCAAATTAGTATTCGATTCTATTACACAACTAAACCCTGTGGTTACCAACTTAGGTGTAACCGGACTTGCAATTGCCTATCAGGTGAGTGTTTTTGAACATGTTGTTTTTCTGTCAAGTTATAGCAATGGTAAAATTGTACGTCTTGATTTTGGAAACAGCTATTCAAATACGCCTGTTCAGTTACCGGATATTACCGGTTTCACTAATCCAATTGGTATTGATGTAAGCTTTGACGATGCCACCGGAAAATATATCGGCATGGTAGGTGAGTTTGGAAAAATATCTAAAATTGATTTTGGTAATTCTTTACTGAATAATCCAACGGTAGCTGTGATTCATACTCCTGCTACATCCGGTTTTACATATGGTGTTGATATTATTCGCGATGGCAGAAACTGGTATGTGTTAGCTGTAACAGGATATAGTCATCTGATCACTTTAAGATTGCCTTATTCGCTTGATAATCCCGCCATTTTAGTGAGTGATACTGATATGGGAGTACTTGCCGGAACATTGGTAGGATTAACAATTATAAAAGACAAGAGTCAATGGCATGGATTTATCAATAATACGGGTAATGTATTCTTTCATTTTACCTATCCTGACTTCAGCGAATGCAGTCAGAATAGTTCCAATGTTGTTTCTCCATCAGGACTAATATATAATGTTGATCAGCCCGGATATCGTTATCTTGAACTTGAAGCAAAGGACACCATTTCACAATGTACCCGTTATGCACTGGATAGTGTATTTGTAAGAATTGCTCCGATAGTAAGCTTTAGTGTATCACCTGCCTGTTCCAATGCACCTGTATTATTTTCTGATCAGACTATTGCAACTGCTGACAGTGTAATTAACTGGCTCTGGGATTTTGGAGATGCGACTACCAGCAATCTGGAAAATCCATCGCATACTTTTGCCTCCGGTGGAAATTATACAGTAACACTTACTATACAAACACTTTATGGATATACTGATTCCATAACAACGAATATTTTTATCAATAATCCACCTGTGGCAGGTTTCAGTTTTGTCAATAACAGTTGCGCAAATCTGCCTGTCTCTTATACTGATACTTCCATCAACGGAAGTGCACAGATCACTACGTGGAACTGGGATTTTGGAAATGGCGACACTGCTTCATCATCAAATCCTACTGCGAATTATGATTCTGCCTCAACCTATGTAATAACATTAACTGTTACTGATCAGGCAGGATGTGTTTCAACTGTAAGTAACAACCTTACTACCGTTCCAGCCCCTGATGCGCAATTTGCTGTTACTAATACTTGCATTAATGAAGGAGCAATATTCCAAAACTTAACTGACAGCAATGCGATTAGTTCAGTAAGCTATTTCTGGGCATTTGGAAATCAACAAACATCCACAGCAATCAATCCTGTTGAAGTATATAGTAACGATACATTATTTGATGTGATGCTGATTGCAACTGGCTCTAATGGTTGTATTGATACAATAGTTAACAGCATTCAAGTCAGTTATAAGCCAAATGCTGCATTTCTTTTCACTCCAATGATTGCTTGCACTGGTAACATCATTACCATAACAGACAGCTCTACTGCAAATGCTGGAGAAAATATTCTTTATCGTCATTGGGATTTTGGCGATGGAGATACCTTGTTGAATGACTCTATTACTTCACATGTGTATTCAGCGAGCGGCATTTTTACCATAACACTTACTGTTGCAACACCGTTTTTCTGCGATACCAGCATTAGCCAAACGGTTACTGTGAGAGAAAGTCCTGCTGCAAATTTTAATGTTACCAACGCCTGCTTTGGAACTGCTGTTAACTTTAATAACCTTTCTGTTGCTGTATCGGGTGATCCGATTGTTTCTTATAACTGGAACTTTGGTGATACAACCGGTTCAACAAGTACTAATACGAGTCATTTGTATAATGCTCCGGGTACATTTAATGTATCATTATTAGCAACCAGTCAGACAGGCTGCATCGATTCCATCGTTATTCCTGCTTCCACCTTTACCATTCCTGTTGTTGATTTTACCAACTATCCTCTGGTTTGTACCGATACGGCAACCATATTTGTAAATCTTTCTACGATAGTGAACGATACAATCAGCAACTGGTTATGGTCGTTTGGTGATAATGATACTTCCACTGCTGAAAATCCTTCACACATTTATCAGCTATCAGGAAATGTACCTGTTACACTTTCCGGCACTTCCACAAAGGGATGTTCTTCT
>JANOBN010000233.1:0-1850 GCA_031411675.1 Bacteroidota bacterium
CTTCGGGCTTCCTAGTCAATATTGCTTCATTTTTTTAATCATCTCTTCTGCGTTTCTGTTCGTGGGATCTAACTTTAAACTTTTTTCATAATTCTTTATTGCTGATATTTTATCACCTTTATTCATAAATGCTTCTGCCAAACTATCATAAGCGTTGAAGTTATTAGGATTAGCAATACAATTCATTGTAAAAATGCCAATTGCATCATCAAATTTGTTTTGTGATAATTGTTCGTAGCCTTTTCTATTTAAGATATATTCTAATTCATTTGTATTTGTTGGCAGGGTTTTTTCACTTAATTGGGGCACCCCACCAAAACACTCAACGGTAAGTTGTTTTCTGTACGTATGAAGAAGTAATCTGATATCTGCTCTGTTATTAGCAGAGATTATTTAAATATAGTTAAACGGTATTTCCTATTATGCACTTTCGTCAAACATAATTTCGTCTGAACTGCCTGCTTTATATAATGGCTTCTCAATGGGTAATGTAAAGTAAAAAGATGAACCTTCGCCTTCAATACTTTCTACCCATATTTCGCCACCATTTTTCTCTAAAAATCCTTTTACCAGTAATAGACCAATCCCTGCACCCTTATCCTTTTTTCTTGTTTCAGAAAGGGTTTTTAATTGTGGTGTAAAAAGTTTTGCCATTATTTCTTTCGACATTCCAACACCGGTGTCCTTAACCTGAACAATAATTTTATCGTCTTTGCTTTTTGCTGAAACTGTGATTGTTCCTCCTTTCCCGGTATGTTTTATTGCGTTGGAAACAATATTTTGAATAATGGAAATTAACATTTTACCATCTGCAAATACAGAAGTATTCTCTTCAATTTCATGATGAAGATTTATAGTGTTTATGCTGGCAGTTTCATTTAGCGTTTCAAAAACTTTATTGATGTATTCTGTTAGTTTTATTTTTGTAGGTGAAAATACCTCTGATGCGTATTTTATTCGTGCCCATTCAACTAAATAATCTAACATTTCCAGTTCATCGTTGGATGATTTATAAAGTAAATGGAGCATTTTCTGAACAGCATCCGGCTCCATTTTTTGAAAATTTGTTTCCAGATATTTCGTAGTTCCGATAATGGCCGAAAGAGGAGTCCTTAAATCGTGTGATAATATTGCTAAAACACTTTCTTTATGTGTATTTAGTTCTTCTAACTCTTTCACATACTTTTTTATAGAATCCTCCGATTGCTTCCTTTCTGTTAAATCACGTAAAATTTTAACATAACCTAACATTTCTCCATCTATACCAGTGAGTGGAAAAACTAAGCCATAGGCATAAAATAACGACTTGTCTTTAGCAATATGCCAACGATTATCTGTTGCCCTGCCTTCTTTTAGTGCAATTTCGATTTCTCTTTTTGGGACAAGATTTTTTCTGTCCTCATCAGTAAAGATTAAATCGAAGGATTCTCCTATTGCTTCTTCCGGTTCGTAACCAAAAATTTTTGTTGAACCGGAGCTCCAGCTATTAATAACAAATTCATTATCTAGTGTAAGAATGGAATAATCCTGTAAACTGTCAATAACCTGACTGTAGAATTCTGCTGTAGGGATATATTTATTTTTTAGTACTTTTGGTTTGTCTTTTTTGTTTTCCATTAGGATTTATTTTAGTGATTATGGTAAATTGTCATGTTACTGTATCTTTCGCCATCACAAAAAAAAGTTATTTTCAATGAATAACTAGGGAAATCGATCCAAAAGCAAAAATACATAAATTGTTTCAGCTAATTGTTTAAAACGATACAAAATTGAATTGCAAGCAGCATTTATTGGACATTCACTGATTAATGAGTCATGTTGTGAAAAAATTGCCATTTATTGACCTCCGG
>JANOBN010000234.1:0-3753 GCA_031411675.1 Bacteroidota bacterium
GACTTTATATATAAAGCATTATTAGCAACATTCCATTCGCGGGAGGTTCCGTTAAATGAATGAGCAGAAGGACCTACACCCAGGTAATGAATGCCTTTCCAATAAGACGTGTTATGTTTTGAAAAATAACCGGGCTTACAGAGATTGGATATTTCATATTGCATAAATCCTGCATCTTCTGCAGCAGAAAGCAATGTTTGAAATTGACTGGATGTTAATTCATCTT
Source organism: Bacteroidota bacterium (assembly GCA_031411675.1). GTDB lineage: Bacteria > Bacteroidota > Bacteroidia > AKYH767-A > OLB10 > JANOXC01. The sequence goes on from JANOBN010000234.1 coordinate 227, forward strand.
CCGGCATCTTTATATAATTTTTACTTACAAAATGCCCTAATGCAGTTTTGGGTTCTACCGTTAAACAATAGCATGACAAATGGGTTACCGGAAGTTGTAATGCAATCTTCAGATTTTCTTTCCATTGATCGTTGGTCATATCAGGAATACCATAAATAAGATCGATGGAGATATTATTAAAACCGGCTGCAGCAGCATCTGCTACACAACTTAATGCCTGACCGGAATGATGTGCACGGTTCATCCATAAAAGATCTTCATTACGGAATGATTGAATGCCAATACTAAGCCGGTTAACAGGTGTTGTTTTTAATTCTTTTAAATATTCCGGAGTAAGATCATCAGGATTTGCTTCCAGCGTTATTTCTGCATCGGATGCAACATTAAAATTAGCATAAATGGTATAAAAGATTTGCAACAATTCTGCTTTATTAAGAAGAGAAGGAGTTCCTCCGCCGAAATAAATGGTTTCAATAATGCCGGAACCTACATACTCTTTTCTTTGATTGAGTTCGTTTTGAATTGCCGCCAACATTGCCGACTTACTTCGTAAAGATGTGCTAAAATGAAAATCACAATAATTGCATGCCTGCTTACAAAATGGAATATGGAGGTAGATGCCGGGCATTATTATTATAACTTCAGTACGAAGATAAGCAGATGTGTCGGAATACTACAATTACAAGATATTTAAAAATAGTTTTCTTTATAACCCTAACAAATGACGAAAAGATTATTGAATTTTTAAAGAAAATTATGAGGCAATGAAACGAATGAAATATGAATAGCTATTTACTTTCTTAGTACAATTCTAAAAGTAGTTCCTTTATTCACCTCAGAACTTTTCACAAAAATTTGTCCCATGTGATACTCTTCAACGATGCGTTTACTCAGGGATAACCCTAATCCCCACCCGCGGCTTTTGCTGGTATAGCCGGGTTTAAAAACAGTTTTGTATTTTGATTTTGGAATTCCTTTTCCGGTATCGGAAATGTCGATATAAGCAAACTGCTGTTGATCTGTAATTTTGATGCTGAGTTTTCCCTGTCCGCTCATAGCATCAATGGCATTTTTAAATACATTCTCCAGTACCCACTCAAACAACGGCACATTTAAGGGTGCTTCTACATCGTAATTCTGTTGGTTGACTAATACAAAAACAACTTTTGATGAAGTACGTGTCTTTATATAATTCACAGAATTCTGCAACACAGCCATCAGACTTTCCTTTTGCAATGCCGGTGCTGAACCAATCTTAGAGAAACGCTCCGTAATAGTATTTAAACGGATGAGATCTTTTTCAATTTCCACCAGATGTTCATCAGGATGTGTTTTTGTTTTAAGATAATCCAGCCATGCCATCAATGATGATAATGGTGTTCCGAGCTGATGTGCTGTTTCTTTTGCCATGCCCACCCAAACCTGGTTTTGCTCTGCTTTACGGGAGCTGCTGAAAGCGAAGTAAGAGACAAATAAGAATAAGCCGATTACGCCCAGCTGAATGAAAGGATAGTACTTTAACTGAGTGAGCAGATAAGAATCCTGATAATATATATAGTTCTTCTGGTTCTCACCGAAAGATATCTCCAGTGGTTCATGCGATTCGCGCATCAGGCCCATTTGAATTTTCAGATAATCCGGTTCATTTAAAGCGCGCAGTGAATCCACATTACGGTATGATACTACTGTTTTGCCATCAAACAAAATCATGGGCACAGTAGTATTATTAGTCAGCACTGATACAGCAAAGCTGATGTCGCCGGCTTCAGTGTTTATATCAGAAATATGTTTGATAGCTTCTGCCCAAAGCTCTACACGCTTACGTTCTTCATCTGCAAGTTCACCGGCCAGCTTGTTGGTATACAATAATGAACTGATGCCTATAAGAATGGCAGCAATTAAAAGCAATAACTTCCAGCGTTGTTTTCGCGTATATATATTCACAACCGGGAAACAGTTAACTTAAAAAATTGATCAGGCAAGGGTGCGTTTAACGGCAACCTGCTCATGTCCTTCAATGATATCACCAATATTAATGTCGTTGAATCCGTTTATACTTAATCCGCATTCAAAGCCTGATGAAACTTCTTTCACATCATCTTTAAATCGTTTCAGAGAAGCAAGCTCACCACTATGCAGAACAATACCATCACGGATTACACGTACTTTGGTATTACGTGATACTTTTCCATCAAGTACCATACATCCTGCAATGGTTCCTACTTTAGGTATTTTAAATACTTCACGCACTTCAATATTTCCGACAATCTTTTCCTCAAACTCCGGAGCAAGCATACCTTCCATGGCAGCTTTTACTTCATTGATAGCATCGTAGATAATAGAATACAAACGAATATCAATTTGTTCAGATTCTGCAATTTTTCGTGCACTAACCGAAGGACGAACCTGGAATCCAATAATAATAGCATTGGATGCAGATGCAAGCATTACATCGGACTCTGAAATCTGTCCTACCGATTTATGAATAACATTAACCTGTATTTCCTGATTAGAAAGTTTCAGTAAGCTGTCAGCTAATGCTTCAATAGAACCATCAACGTCACCTTTTACAATTATATTCAGTTCTTTAAAGTTACCTATTGCCAAACGACGACCGATTTCATCAAGCGTAATATGTTTGTGAATACGAATTCCCTGCTCACGCTGTAACTGCAAACGTTTATTTGCAATTTCGCGTGCCTCACGTTCATCTTCCATCACATTAAACTGATCACCTGCTTGTGGTGCACCGGTCATACCTAAAATCATTGCAGGAGCAGATGGACCTGCTTCCGTTATTTTTCCTCCACGCTCATTAAACATTGCTTTAACACGACCGCTGAAACATCCGGCAAGAACTACATCACCAATCTTTAATGTTCCGTTTTGAACAAGTACCGTTGTAACATAACCACGACCCTTATCAAGCGAAGATTCAATTACCGTTCCTTTGGCATTACGATTTGGGTTTGCTTTCAGGTTAAGCATTTCTGCTTCCAGTAAAACTTTATCCAGCAACTTTTCAATGTTCAGGCCTTTCTTTGCGGAGATATCCTGACTCTGATATTTACCGCCCCATTCTTCCACAAGGAAATTCATGGTAGCCAGTTGTTCTTTTATTTTTTCAGGATTTGCATCCGGTTTATCTACCTTATTAATTGCAAAAACAATAGGCACCGCTGCAGCCATAGCATGATTAATGGCTTCTTTGGTTTGCGGCATTACACTGTCATCAGCAGAAACAACAATAATTGCAACGTCGGTAACTTTTGCACCTCTTGCTCGCATTGCAGTAAATGCTTCGTGACCCGGAGTGTCGAGGAAAGTAATTCTTCTGTCATCTTCCAGTTTTACTTCGTATGCACCAATATGCTGTGTGATACCACCGGCTTCACCGGCAATTACATTGGCTTTGCGAATGTGATCCAAGAGCGATGTTTTACCATGATCTACGTGACCCATTACGGTAACAATTGGAGCACGGTGTATCAACTCTTCAGCAGTGTCTTCACGTTCAGCAATGGCTT
>JANOBN010000235.1:0-4963 GCA_031411675.1 Bacteroidota bacterium
TTTCTCCCACACAACAAACAAGTGTTAAAATTTTATATGATGACCGTGCCATCTACGTTGGTGTAAATCTTTACGACAATCATCCCGATAGTATTTTACGACAATTGGGTCGCCGTGATGAGGAAGATTTAAATGCTGATGATTTTTATATTAAAATTGATCCATATCATAACCATCAGGATGCTTATCAGTTTGGCGTTAATGCTGCAGGTGTGCAATTCGACAACAGATTTAGTGACTACACTTATGACGCTGTTTGGAATAGCTCCGTTAAGATAACTAATGAAGGGTGGGTTGTTGAAATAGAAATCCCCTACTCTGCTATTCGTTTTCCAAATTCTGCTGTTCAGGAATGGGGATTACAAATGACACGTACCATTCGCCGCTACAGAGAGTTTGATCAATGGGCATTAGTGCCTCTAACTGCTTCCAATGCGCAATTATTCTGGGGAAAGTTAAATGGTGTAGAGAATATTAAATCTCCTTTGCGCCTTTCCTTTACTCCCTATATTGCTTCCTCTTTAAATCGTCAGCCAATAAGAGAGGCCGATAATACACTTTCTTATGAAAACAGTTTTTCTTACAGTGCAGGGGCTGATATTAAATATGGAATAGATGATCGTTTTACGTTGGATATGATTTTACTTCCTGATTTCGGACAAGTACAATCTGACAGGAAGGTTAAAAATCTAAGTTATAACGAAGTGATATTCGATGAAAATCGTCCTTTTTTTAAAGAAGGAGTGGAGTTGTTCGGTAAAGGTGATCTTTTTTACTCCCGCAGAATTGGCAAAACGCCATCAGGATATAATGCTATTTATGATAATCTTGGTGCGAATGAAACCGTTGTTGAAAATCCTTCGCAAGTAAAGTTGTTGAATGCTTTTAAAATTTCCGGAAGAACAAACAGCGGTTTGGGATTAGGTATATTTAATGCTGTCACCAATAATACTTATGCTGAAATAAAAGATTCTACAGGTGCTATCCGTAAGCAACTTACAGAACCACTTACAGATTATAGTATATTGATTTTGGATCAGCAATTAAAAAATAACAGCAGTTATTATATCATCAATACGCATACAAATCGCGATAAAGGTTATGATGACGCCAATGTTACCGGAACAGGATTTTCGATTAGCAATAAGAAGAACTCCTTTGCAATTAATGGTTCTGCCGCTTTAAGTCAGAAGTTTAAGAAGACCTCTGAAAATAATACTTTTAACAATACTATAGGATACAAATATTCTATGGAAGTTGAAAAACGGGGTGGCAATTTTCAGTATGGCGCCGGACGTGTTGAATTAAACAATGAATTCAATACCACAGACCTTGGATACTTTATCATTCCCGGCTTTGTGCGATATAGTGCTTTCGCTAATATTCAGCAATACAACCGCTGGCACTTTATACGAGAGTCATTTCATGATATTAATGCCTTTGTTGCAACCAATTTTATTACGGGTGATATTCGTCAAAGTGAATTTAGCTTTAATAGCTTCTTCAATACGATGAGCTTTAACGCTTTTTTTATTGGAGGAGGATTTGCACCTTTAAAAACCTACGACTACTTTGAGTCGAGAGTTGATGGAAGAAAATACAGAACTTTGCGTTACTTTTATTCCTATATAGGCATTAGTAGTGACTATCGGAAACGTCTTGCCATTGATGCAACTTTTAACAAATCAGGAAACATAAATGAGTTTACCAATTTACCTTACTACGAGTATAAATTATCATTCCGCATAAGAGTGAATAATCATTTGTTTATTAAAACCAACTCTATTTATACAATAGATAATGCAAGTGTAGGTTATTCTTATTTTGATGCTGCAAATGATCGCCCTGTTTTTGGTCTGCGAAAGCTGGAAACTTATGAAAACCGACTCACACTCAATTACATTTTCAAAAACGACATGTCATTAATTCTGTTGGGTCGCCAATATTGGAACACCGGTAATTACAATACATATTTTGATCTTAAGGATGACGGTGAGTTGGCAGAGTTAACATTCATAAATAACGATAATAACTTTAGCTCTAACTTTTTTAATATTGATGTAGTATATGAATGGCGTTTCGCTCCCGGAAGTTTTTTAAATGTTATTTATAAAAATGCTATTGAAACAGATGGGCCATTAGTTTCAACGAGATTCAATACCAACTTTACCGATGTATTAAACTCTCCGCATAACAGCACTTTTAGCATCAAAGTATTATACTTCCTCGATTACCAGAGAATTCATCACAAAACCTGATAGTTTTTTTTACCTTTATAAAACAGGTATCCGGACATAGTTAGTATCATGTTTACCTAATAACTGGATTTTTTAGTCATTTAGCAGTTATTTTTAAGGCATGTTTAAACAAAAGTCAATACTATTTGCTTCTCTATTAGCCATTATAAGCAATCACTTATACGCTGTGGGCGGAAATGGTAAATCCAAATCGATCCATAATACAAGGATTCAAACTGATAACATTATTGCAATTCATGAAACACGGCTAAAGGAAATCAGTGGCGCTGCTTATTTCAACAACGGACTGTGGGTGCTGAATGATGCAGGAAACAACAACAACATTTATCGTATTAATCCGCTGAATGGAGAAATACTTCAAACGGTAACAATCACCAATGCTTACAATATCGACTGGGAAGAACTCACTTGCAGTGAAACAGATTTATATATAGGTGACTTTGGGAATAATTTCGGCAATCGCAAAAATTTATGCATCTATAAAATTCCACTTAACATAATTACAAAAGAAACGACCGAAGTCAACGCAGAAATAATTCATTTTAACTATCCGGACCAAAGCACTTTTATAAAAGCGGCCAATGCATCTGACTTCGATTGTGAAGCAATGTGTTTTTATGAAAATAAAATACACCTTTTTACCAAAAACTGGAAAACTAACGGCAGTATGCATTATACTGTTGATACAAAAGAAGGATTTTATTCCGCTCATCCGGAAGAAAAAATAAAAACCGGATTTTTAGTGGCTGGCTGTTATGTAAAAGATGAAAAATTATTGCTGATCGGTTACAGCTTGGATGAATTTACCGTAAAAGTTACAATAGCAACATTTGACCCTGCTAATCATTGCCGGGATGCATCAACCTTTTCAGTTGGGCATCTTGCTACCTTAGGACAAGTAGAAAGTATTGTAATGAATGGCAATCAAGGCTGGATGCTGTCAGAAGCCACAGATTTTGGTTTTCTTACACTTCCTGCAAGGATCATTTCATTTGAACTGCAGCATCCTAGCGCTGACTAACACAATTAAGGTTTTCGGTTAAACTTCTGTTAACTGAAAATAATAAATCATTTAACTGCGTTTTAGTTCCTTAATATTATCTAATATGAATGGAGCACTTAAAAACTGGTTAAATAAAGTCATATCACAAGGAGAAAAGCAAAATGAACATTTCCCAGAGCAACTATTAGATCGATTAGTTAACGGGCCATCAGATGATAATATGATTGTAGCCAGAGCTGTTGCAACCAGTAATCGTTTTTCAAAATGGGTGGTGATCTATCAAAAGGAATCAAATGACATTAAAGACCGGTACTTTAAATTGAAGTATACTATTCATGAATTTGAAATACCTAATAGCGCAACACATTCAGAAAATATATCGAAAGTGAACAAACGAACCTGGTACGTACGAAAAGAAGAAGAAATTTATGAATTGCTTTCCCGAATTGGTATACACCCGGGTAATTTCAGCTTACCATCTATGAGCAATTATCCCTTTAAAGTTGATAAGGTTGCTTAAAAGTTTATTGTGCGCTCCTTTTGTTCTACTGAATAATTTTTCTTAAACCGTTATATTTGCTTCCGTTGGTACAATAACCCGGAAGTTGATAAAAAAATTGCCTTTGCTTTTTGTTCTCTTTCTCTGCCGTCCATCAGCAGCTCAGGTTTTTATTCCTACTGATTCCGCTTTATCATGGGACAGAGCACTTCAACGTCAGCAGGAATATGAGCCACCCTGGTTGATTGGTGGTGGATTTGGATTTGGATACCGCCTTGCAAAATTACCGGAAGGGCTCAATTCACTGGAAAGGGATTATTATAAAAAATTAAAATCCGGTTACTTTTATCAGTTTAACGGAACCTATTATTTCAAGCATGGCTTTGGAATTGGCTTAACCTACAATTCATTTGTTGCTGACAATGAAATTAAAAATGTAACTGTTAGCGGAGGCCCTCCCGGATTTAACGGAACCGGAATTGTTTCTGATGATATTACCATTTCATATTTCGGACTGAATGGCAATTTCCGTTACTGGAATGCACAACATATTGGATTTGCTGTGGGGAGTTTTGGCATAGGATATATGAAATATAAAGATGATGCCATTGTTATAAAGCCATTTACCATTACAGGAAAAACGTTTGGTGTTACATTCGGAGGAGCTTATTATTTTGGCTTAAGTCCTGATTTTTGGTTAGGCGCTTATGCAGGATATTTTGCCGGAATTTTAACACAATATGATTTCTACGATGGTAAAACTACACAAACGGTTAAGCTACCTGACTTAGAAGCTGAAGGACTACACCATATAACACTTGGACTACAAGCTGCATTTGCATTCTGATAAAAATCTAATTGATGAAAAAGAACTATCTTTCTGTTATTGTATTATTTATTTCAAATTCCTGCTCGGGACAAGGCAGTGACTGGTTTTTAAAATCCGGTATGCTTCATTTTGATGGCAGTTTTCAATACATAAAAACAAATGATTATTTTGATAATGACGGGGAGGTTCAAGATCTCTTTGATTATACTTCTGGAACTACATTTTTAAATTCGCAGTATGGTTTAAGCAGCAATGTAAATATTGGTTTTAGTTTTCCGGCAATCGTCTATAATAGCGCTGATTTTGATTTTGCCTCAACAGGAAAACAAACTTTATCCAATACCGGAATCGGTGATGCAACCTTTTTCCTGAAA
>JANOBN010000236.1:0-10385 GCA_031411675.1 Bacteroidota bacterium
AAATGTAGATTGACCTGTAATAGACGGATCAGCATTATCAATTAATAAATCACAATCATCATCAATTCCATTACAAATTTCAATTGCTGTAGGTTTTACAGCTGGATTATTATCATTACAATCCGTATTATTTAATGAAGTATTAGCAGGTTGTGCACAAGATAATATTGCTGTTCCTGCACCAAATCCGTCACCATCAATATCATTATAGTATGATGTTTGCCCGGAAATAGAAGGATCTGCATTATCAATTAATAAATCGCAATCATCATCAATATTATTACATACTTCCTGTGCGCCCGGGTTTACTGCCGGATTTCCATTATTACAATCCAAATTGTTTATTGACTTTGTTCCCTGTACACAGGAAAGTATTGCAGGTCCTGCACCATAGGTATCACCATCATTATCTGCATAAAATGTAAACTGACCGGTAATGGAAGGGTCAGCATCATCAATAAATGTATCGCAGTCGTCATCTATTCCATTACATATTTCCTGTGCTGCCGGATTTACTGCGCTGTTATTATCATTACAATCAGTACTATTAACTACAAATCCTGATGACGGAGTGTTGCTCGTTGTTATTTCAAAAGAATCAATTCGCCCAAAGCCATCATTATCTCCATCATAATAATAAGTAAATGTACCGCAACCTTCATCTATTACACCGTCACAATTATCATCCGCTAAGTTTCCACACACTTCACTTTCTCCTGGATTAAGAAAAGGGTTAGTGTCATTACAATCCAGGTTGTTTACTGATTTTGTTCCCTGTATACATGATAGTATAGGTGCTCCCGCCCCATAGGTATCACCATCATTGTCTGCATAAAAAGTAGATTGTCCGGTAATGGAGGGATCAGCATTATCAATTAATAAATCACAATCATCATCAATTGTATTGCAGATTTCTTGAGCACCGGGATTAACAGCATTATTGCCATCATTACAGTCTGTATTATTGGTAACCTTGCCGGCTGGTGGTACACATGCAGCTGTTGAAGGTCCGAAACCATAACCATCGCCATCTGTATCAGCATACCATAACTGTGAGGCAGCAGCAACTGATAGAGTACTGTCTTTTGCAGTTCCACAAGCATTGGTTACTGTTACAACATAATATCCGGCACGTGCAGTAGCTACCAAAGGATCCTCATTAGTTGATGTATAGCCTGAAGGTCCATTCCAACTGTAGGATAATGTTGCTGTTCCGGTTGCTGTTACATTTAATTGCAATGAGGTGGTATCGCATGTTGCTCCGCTATTACTGATTGCAGTAATTACAGGTGCAATACAGGAAGTGGCTGTCCAGTTGATTGTTACATCATCAATCGATAAACCATGATCTGTGCCTGTATGATCAGGATCTTCCCATTTCAGCATGATATAACTGTTAACAGGAATGGAAAGAGAAGGGATAGAAATATTTGATAATGAAGCTTTATTAGCTGCACTATTTCCAACAAGAGCGCCGGCTGTTCCACCATTGATTGGGCTGGAAAGTGTTAATGCAGTAACCTGAGTCCAGGTTGTATTTATATTAGGATTTAATGCAGTAATTGGAGATGCGCTGATTTTATACCAGAAAGTAATGGGTTGGGCTGTTGCTGAAGCACCATTTCTCCACTGCTCAAGAGTATAGGAAACTTTTATATCTGTTATTGGGAATGAGGAAGTATTTCTTAATAACACTCCATGAGCAAAATTACCAGCCGTAGCACCTCCTGAACCGATAGATCCCAACGCCCTGTCAGAGTTAGATGCCACCCCATAGCTATACAAGCCACCCGCTGTATTTGTGCCGGCATCCAAAGCATAGGTAGTGCCGGTTCCGGTTCTTTGAGAGTACCAGTTTGCAATAGTTGTGTTGTCCGTCCAGGTACCGGCAGTTGTCAGATTATCAAAAGTCTGCGTATGGCTGTTGGTTGAAGACATTAAGATTTGCCCTTCCCCGGTAAAAAAGCTGAAAGTCAGCGCCAAAAGTACCAACAGATACTTTAGAAAACTATTGACTTGTGCATTTCTTGCAACTTCTATTCTATTGATTTTAAGTTGAGTAGTGTTTAATTTCATTGTTTTATAATTTAGTTAATTTTGGGCAGATTTAAGCCGCAAGTTAAGCCGAAGTCCCAACAGTGGCAACATTAATTTTAGAGCTTGTTTATAATTAAGTGGGTTAACCTTCTTAACACGGTTATAAAAGGCTATTTTACCTTTGGCAATGAACGAGATTTAGTATTACTAAACGGCCATTTTCATATTACTTAATTATTAAATTCCCCCTTTAAAAAGCTTCTTTAATGCAGGAATGCGGGCTGAATCAATATCCTCTGGTTTTGTACTGTTGAAACAAATATTTCAAAATACGGTTTGTTCATCTAAAATATATTACATTCGTTGCGCTACACAACAACACAATCAAACCTAAATTAATCTATGAGTACATCTGATTTTGAACCTCGTGACCAGGATTCGAAAAAGGTTATTGTTATTATCGTTATCTCCATTTTGCTGGGGGTAAATGGCCTGCTTTTATGGCAATTTTTTGATAAAAAAACACACCTCGAGCAAGTAAGTCGTGAATTAGATACCACGGTAGCTGAAAAAGAATCCTTATCAGCAGAGTTACAGAGAGTAAAAACGGAATACGATAAGCTGAATCAGGAAAATTCTACACTACAAAACCAACTAAGTGCCAAAGACGAGGAAATAAAGCAAAAGATTGCCGAGATTCAGAAAATGATTAATTCAGGTGATGCCGCTCAGTTGAAAAAAGCAAAGGAAGAGTTGCTCTCTTTGAAATCCCTGAACCAGAATTATATTGTTCAGTTAGATTCCTTAAAAGCAACAAACAAATATCTTTCCGAACAAAATACCACACTTAGCAACGATCTTAACAGTGCTACCACTCAGGTTTCTACTTTAACTCAGGAAAACAGTACTCTTACAGGCAAGGTTGCACTTGCATCAGTTTTAAGGACCATAAATCTTACCGCTATCGGAGTACGATTTAAAGGAAATGGAAAAGAAACAGAATCAACAAAAGCAAAAACAACAACAAAAATAAAAACCTGTTTTACTATTCAGGAAAATCTGGTTGTTGATAAAGGACCTAAAGATATTTATGTGAGAGTACTAAGCCCTGATGGAGCAGTGATGTCAACATCTTCAGAGACATTTATGTTTAACGGAGGTGCTACTTTATATACAACAAAAGAGTCCATCATTTACGAAAACAGAAATACCGACTTGTGTGTTTTTTGGGATAAAGGCGCCAAGTATGCCTCCGGTAAATACACTATAGAATTATACTGCGAAGGCAGCCAGATGGGTATTACAACACTCACTCTTAAGTAACTTAGAAAAAGGCGCGTGCCTGAACACCACCGGTATGAATTACTTTTATGCCATCCGGCTTTCTGCCTTCATAATTTAAGCTGAGTTGAAATGCAGAAGATATATTTCTTTGCAGTGTGGCATTCCATGTATAATTAACTCCTTGTCTTAACCCTTCGAGCATTTCATACGCCAGTGGCGTGTTTTCCGGCTGATTATAGTCTATATTTACTAAATTAACAGTTGCTGTAAACAACCCTTTTCTTACTGAACTATATCTGAACTCCATACCGCCCTTTTGCAATACACTTTTCTCTCCCAGATCACCAATTGCATTTTCTTTATTGGTAATAGAATATAATAACGACACCCTCCATACACTTCCTGGCTGATAACTGAATTTCTCTGAAGCTTTATATATATTCAGATCATAATTCCTTGCTGAAAAAGCTTCTGAATTATTTTTCTTTTCCTGATAAGAAAGATCTGTAAAAGAACTCAGCATCTGACTGAAATTGATTCTTGTATTGGTTTGCCATTCCTGTTCCTTTCTGGTTTCAATACCATATGATAATAGTTGCCTGTTTTGTAGACTATTGAATGAAATATCGGTACCTGTAATCTGACCTGTTTTATTAATAAACAAGGTGGCTCGACCGCTTGCATTAGTGCTGATCAGAGAGGTTTCATCATAAACCGACAGAAACGGATTGATTCCTTGCTCAGTTTTCGATCCGGTTATTTTATTGTCGAAGCGAAATGCAGTTAAAAGCCCCAGCTTCGACCACATATTATCCCGTTGCAAAGCACCCGGCTGAACATTGATTACCAAATTTAACTGGTTGGTAAAGACTTTTATAAACTGATTAGAAGGAGTAAAAACCCGTATGTATGTGGCCTGATCCTGATACTGTGGAATTTCAAATTCATTGAGTTGAGGAATCCCGTCATCATTATAATCATTCCATGAAAAATTACCTGTTCCCGGTGCCACGGCAATATAACTGAATTCTCTCTTTTGTTCTCTGCCACTACCTGTTTCATAATACGTTGTTGCTGTAATCAACCCTTTTCCTGCACTCAGTTGATGCTCTACCTTCGACAATAATGACTCGTCTTGTTTCTGATTAGTTATGGTAGTATCTTTTACTGTGAGCCTACGATATTTTACACTTACGGAAATTCTATTGGAGCGGTTAATCATATAGCCTGCAGAAGCTGCAATATTGTCGGATACAGTTGATGAAGTCAATGAATTTTTTCGAGGCAGTTCATCCGTTCTGTTACTATAGGAAACTGCCGTTTTAAATCTGGAAGAGTCAAAAGTTTCTATATATAATCCGGCTTCCCGAAAAGCAAAGCTGGTGAGTGAAAGGGAATCGCTTGTTCCGGATTTAATTTTATTCCGTTCTTCTTCATATTTAATTCCGGTTCTGAAATATTTCCACTGTCTGGAAAAATCTTCTTTATGCCGAATGAACTCTGAACGGATTGCTTTACCGGAAGTATTCAGATAACTTGCCTCAGTTTTCAACGAGAAGGTTTTATAAATATCGGAAGAGCGGAAAACATGCATCAACCCCTGATAACTCCCCGGTCTGGTATAGGAGCGCAGAGAGTAACTTATGGATTGTAACGGTCCTTGCTGTAAGGCGAGGCCGGCTGAAGCATTGTGTTCATCACTGGTATCTGTTACTGATCCTGTATTCCAGTCGCGTGTGAATTCTACAGCCCGGAAATTTTCCACCTGCTTAAAATTTTTATAGGTGTACTCATATCTTCCTGATGTAATTAAATCCCAGGGTATCTTAGTCTTCTTGCTTAGTGGTATTGTTTTGCTTACATTGGTTACAGCTGCCCATCCTGCATCATTTGATTTGTCTTTTTTTGAAAAGGTATTTACATCATCCTTACTTCCCGCCAACTCAATTGAAAATTCCGTCCTTCCTTTTTCTTTCCAGCCATAACCTGCAGTAATCATCTGACGTTTCTTGGGTGTTGTTAGTAAAAGTACCGGTTCATAGATTCCTTGTGGTACACCATTCACAGGAGCTACCCATTGGAACACTCTTCCGTTGGCTGATGTAGTACTCAAAATATAATTCCCTTTATTTGCTCCAACTTGTGAAAATCCCAGTCTGTAAAAAGCGCTGTCAGGATTCGATGACCAGACATAAACATCCTTGTATAAAACCGTTGCCACAATTGTGTCCTTTTTCAGATATAAAATTTCATTCACATTAAACGTTACACTATCCACATTAGGTGTCAACACCGCAGCAAGATCATCTCCCGATGCAGCCAGCAGCCTTTTCTGATCATCATTAAGATCTTGCTGAAGCGGCTGATTCTTTACATCCTGCTCCGAATATATATTAACCCATGAGCGGTTATTCCCTGATGTAGCCATTGTTCCACCATAAAAAAGCGTACGTGCATAATTCCTGTCACTATACTGAAACTCGGCAACAATACGAACATCCTTTGTTATTAAAAACTGCGGAGTAAAAGTGATTTCAGCTGTATTATAATCTATAATATAATCATACGACTGGCCTCTTTTGAGCAGCTTTCCGTCAATAAATATTTTTTCACTGCCTGATAAAATAACAATAAATGCTTCATTCTCTGCTCCTGACAGCCGGTAAGGTCCCTGATTGGATTCAATTCCATTAAATGTATTTCGTGCAAACTTTCCTCTTGATACTGCCCCGCTTATTGTTGACTGAAGATTCGCCGATTTTCCTCTTCCATATTCCGCATCGCTTTTATTAGAGAACCATCCGCCTTGTCCCTTTTTATAATAGTTCATAAAATACCCTTCCGGTTTCAACAATACAAAATCACCGACAATCAGTTTATTTTTTTCATTACTGAGTTGTATAAATACCTTGTCAAACTCCTGCAGTTGCTGTGTGTTCCCTTCCGGCTGAACAGGAATATTATCATCAGTAATTGCAGCGGCAACATCAATATTATTAGAAAGCCGGCCTGACAACTGCAAATTGAGAGATGAACTTACAACAGCATCCTGATTATTCCCTATAGAAATGCCTCTTGAAATACTACCACTTTTTGTTAAGCCTTCAATTTTAAAAAGTTCCTGTGAACGATCTTCCTGAGAATATATATAAAGGCCGGGCTCATCCTTGCCGGCAAGTTTTCTTTCATTTACTTCGCGAAAAGCATACGCTCTTTCAAAAAAAACAGGGAAGACCCGGTATACAACTGTTACCGTATCAAGATTAGTATTTCCGGCTTCTCTTATTAAAAGCGATGCAGCATAATCTACCTTGTAAGTACTTTCATCAGCTATAACTCCTTTAGCTATCAGAAACAGACTGCCGGGAATAATACTTAATGAGTCCACAAAAACAGAATCGTTATAAAAAATCAACTGCCTTTGCCTGACATTTGACAATGATTGTGCGGCGGCAACATTGCATGCCGAAATAAAAATAATCAGGGTAAGTACTTTGTTCAACCGCTGGAATGCCACTTGCTAAAAATAGGAAATGGTTTAAGTAAAGAATGAGTATAGAGAACTTACTTATTTGCACTGAATTGTGTAAATCATTCAAAAAAGTGAGTGCCCGCTAAAAAAACATTCAATTACTCCACATTCAGACCTCAAAGCTGAAAATACCGTTGGCAAAAACGGCACAGTCTTAAACTCAATGAATCTGCCCGGTGTTGCTGATATACTTTACCAATGCTCTTTTTGCCAGAGGTATCAATGTATCATCAACCGGCAATACCAACTCCGTTTCAATAACATAAGTAGCAGGATTGGGCAGATTCTTATTAAAACTCAGCAGATCTCCCTTAATATTTTCATACGTATTAATCAATGTTTTGGAAAAAGAAGAGATATATTGCAGATAGATTCCTCTGTAACGCTCATTCGGCTGATCAAAGATGGTTACCTGATATTCATAAACAAGGGTTTCTGACAACCGGCCGTTTTTCAATAATAAATACCCGACTTCTACATGAAGAGGAACAATCCCAACAGGAAAAATACTCATTCTTGACTCAATAAAATCATAAATTTTCTTTCCTTCTTTCAGGTATTTCTCAAATTGTGGCAGACTAAATTCAATAATAGACTCCAGTTCCAGCATAAGTTTATCATCTTCTGCCAGCTTCTCATAAACAAGTTTAAAATTTGTAAAATCAGTTTGAGTGAGTTTTTCGGGAAAACTATCGAACATAGCCTGCTTATTTTCCTTAAGCGCTTTTACATTCTGGTAATGGGTTACCAGTTCACTTAAAGCAGGATAAAGACGTGTTTCATCAAAACGCTCGCTTACATGTTGCAAATAAGCAAGCAATACATACTTTTTATACTCGAAATCGATATGATTTTCAGTAATCCAGTTGTCGCTGAGCTTTTCCATTCTAATCGATGATATTGGTTACTTTATGTCTGAAATTTTGTAATGCTAAGATAATTGTTCCATTTTCTGTATACGAATATATCTCACTATCCGTTTTAACATTTTTATGTTAAATATTACAAAGTAATTGTATACACAATTACTGTTTAATTCCGCTATCTTTATGCCAAACATCACAAAAACGTAATCATGAGAAATTTAGGATATGCAATAGTTGTACTTTTAATGATCGGATCTTGCATCCCTGCACGACAGGTAGAAGATCTAAAGGCGAAAAAAGCCAAATGCGAAGAAGAAGTGGGTACACTCCGGGCTTCATCGCTGGAACAAATAACCAGAAATAAAGAACTAAATGAGCAAATGACCGAGCAGTCGAAAGACATCGAACATCTGAAACGAGATACCACAGCACTTGGCACCAGCATCAGAAGGCTTCAGGCTTTATATAATGAGCTGATGACATCGTATGATAAGCTGAACGCTAACAATGAAAAATTGTTATCCAGCAATCAAAATGAGACTAAAAAAATCATCAACCAGCTTCAAATGACCCAGGAGGAGCTGCAGGCGAAAGAAGATGCATTGAAGAAACTGGAGAAAGAACTGAATACCCAAAAAACCGACCTTACCAAACTCAGCAATGATCTCAAAGACCGGGAACAGAAGGTAAATGAATTGCAGCAGATACTTGCCAGCAAAGATTCCATTGTTTCAGCCCTGAAAAAAACGGTGAGTGATGCATTGGTGGGATTTACCAATAACGGACTTACTGTAGAACAAAAAAATGGTAAAGTATATGTTTCTATGGAAGAGCGTTTACTGTTTGCAACCGGTAGTTTTATTGTAGATAAAGAAGGAGTTGAGGCAGTTAAGAAACTGGGGAAAGTACTGGAGAACAATCCTGATATAAGCATTTTAATAGAAGGACATACAGATAATGTTCCAATGAAAGGCAAGGGTGAGATTAAGGACAACTGGGATCTTAGCGTAATGCGGGCAACCTCTGTTGTAAAAATCATTACTACATCCAGCAAAGTAAATCCCACTCGTTTAACAGCTGCCGGCCGCAGTGAATTCGCTCCTCTTGATACATCAAATACTTCAGATGGAAGAAAGAAAAACCGACGGATTGAAATCATACTTACTCCAAAACTGGATGAAATTTTTAAAGTAATTGAAACGAACTGATAGTAATGCGTCAAGTGTTGTTTGTTATTGCCTTTTGTTGCAGCTTCCTAAAATCGATGGGGCAATTTGCTATGCCCTTCGAAGATGCCAGAAGATATTTTTATTTGTTTGTAAATGGCGCACCTCAGCAGTTAGAAACACAACCTGTACTTCAATATAAGGTAGCCGGCGATGAATTGATTTATATTAATACAGCAAATGAATTACGCACTTATTATAATGGTCAAAAAACAAAAGCCGGGGAAGGCCTGAATGCAGTATTAGGTGCAACTCAGGGCATGGCATGGTATTCACGCGACAATTCACTTACGGCTATCAGCAAAGGGAATCTGATTCCACTCAGTTATTTTGTCGGAGAATTTAAGGCAGGAGATCATATCATTGCTTTTAAAGATTCCAGAGTTGATTTACTTAAGGTATATCTGGATGGCAATATATATGAACTGGAATATACACTGGTAAGTAAACTGGGCAATTATGAAGTCGGCGATAATGTAGTTGCTTATACCAATGGATCCCGTCAGTTTAAGGTGTTTTCACAGGGAGAAACCATTGAATTATCCACCTGGGAACCTATCCGATTTTTATGCGGAAAAGATATGGTAGCTTTTATTGACGGTGGAAGCAATGAGTTGAAGCTTTTTGTTACCGATAAATTGGTGAAGCTGGAAAATTTCACTCCCATTTCCATGCAAATGGGTGATCGTGTGTTTGCTTATGTTAGTGATGAAAGTGCCTTTAAAGTTTACTCCAACGGAAAGCTGCTCAAGCTGGAGTCCTATCCACCGGACACATACACAGTTAAAGATAATATCGTAGCATTTTTTGCCAACAATGTTTTTCAGGTTTTTTATAATGGTGAACGATTTGAACTGGAAAATTTTATGCCACGGAAAATGATAATCAGTAATAACTGTATGGCTTATCAGGACAATGCAGGGCGGCTGAAGTTGTTTAATGAAGGAAAAACACAAATCGTAACAACAGAAACCATAATGGATTTTGAATTGAATGGTGATATACTCAAATTCAAAGACTCCGGGAATGCACAGAGGATCTTTTATAAAGGAAAAACTTATGGGTATTAAAAATGTTTAATATATATTAATTAACACTGCCTTACTTGAAGTCCGGGAACCCTTTAATTACTATTATGATTAAAAAAATACTCTTATTTATCGGACTTTCAATAATCGTTGTTCCGTTGGATGCACAACATTTTTTTCTGCCCCTTAGCAATGAATCAGAGCAACAATTTAATCCCTGGCTAAATCGTGTGGCGGCAACTACTCATACATCTGTAAAGCCTTTTATGGCAAAAGATTTATACCGGGATACTCCATATGATTCCATCACCAACTATACTTTAAAAGATAACAAATTCAACAGAACCTGGTTTTGCAGAAAATTATCTTCCGAACATTTGCTTCAGGTAAAAGAGGATGACGTTACATTGTT
>JANOBN010000237.1:0-2861 GCA_031411675.1 Bacteroidota bacterium
TTTGTTGTGTTTAGATTTTTATAACAGATATGTGATGGTGGATAAAACTAAATATTTTCAGAAAGTATTTCAAAAAGAAAAATGCTCCGCATTATTTGTTCCCCTTGACATATTTCGATGCTCCAAAAGTGTTTAGGAAAATCCTGAAACACTAAAATTGTTGGTGCTCATTATTCTTCCATCCGGTACTTTTTCAAAATCTTATGGCAAAATAATTTTTAAGAAATAAAAATGTTAAACTCTAGATGGCCTTAATGGCTTTCTTTAAATATTTTTTGGGTCAAGGTTTAAAATGAGATTATCATTTTAAAATAGTTTTTGAAACTACGTCTGAAAAATATTTTATCTCCATTATTTTTAAAAATTGCGTTTCATAGGTGCTTCCTATTGGTATTTTTTTTTCGCCGATTGTAACCGTATTTTTTTTTATTGCCTCAATTTTATTTATCGGTACTATAAAAGAACGATGAATTCTTTCAAAATGATTAGCATTTAGTTTTCCATGAATTGTTTTCATTGTCATTCTTGCGACGATAGGTTTAATTCCTTTTAAATGTATTTTTATATAATCATCGAGGCCTTCAATAAAAATGATTTCATTAACGGAAATTTTAATTAGCTTAAAGTCAGCACGAATGAAAATATTACTTTCGCTTTCGCTATTATTACTTCGGATTAATTCCTGTTTTATTAGAACATTGGAAATAACTTGCTGGAAATCGGTTTATTCAATTGCCCCGAATTCTTAATGGATGCAATTTTCTGAAGTGAGTTCTGCTGATTGACTATAAAAATGATAACAAATGGGTTTTGTATTGATTCAAAAAATGCTAAATCACCATCTGTACAGGTTTCCACGTCTAAAAAAAGCAGGTCAACGGAAAATTTACGTAAATAGCTAATCGTTTCTTTGCTATTCAAAAAGGTGCGTTGAAGATAAATGCCGGTGATTCCGGAACAATAATTTTGAATAAGCTTTAAGGCGCCAGGGTCTTTATCCAGTGCACTTGCTGCCAACATAAATAAATGTCATGATGAGTATAAACAGAGAATTTATTTTTTTAGTTAAGATTTTCGGTAAAAATATTTTTTAATTGGTAAGTGAGTAGTGTAATGAATTTACAAATTGTTAAATTAAATTGTGTTCTATTCTTAATTTTTATTATCTGATAATTATTTAACCGCAAACTACTTCTTATGAGCAAAGTAGTTATTGGTTTAAATTAATCTGATGGGATACAACTGAAGAGCATTCACTAATCAGATCTGATAATTTATCGTAATCATATCCTTTCGTCATAATAACAAAAACATAAGGTTCGCTAGCGTAAAATATACCTGCCTCACTTAAGCTTCTGTATTCTCCGGTAGTAGATATGCCATATTTATGGGCCACTTTAATTTTTGGATCAATACCACGGGTAAGGCCTTTTTGATATTTCGATTGAGTAAGTATTGACAGAGCCATTTGAGAGTAATTCCTGTCAAGGTAGGTAGAGTTATAAAGCACCCTTAAGAATCGTCCATAAATTTTAGGCGTGAGTTCGAATGAAGATCCGTTTATACCGGGCATAGGAATTTTAAGATCCCTATAAAGAGTTTCCAGTTTTTTGCTATCAATATTGTTCACCAATAATGCCATAGCGTCATTATCAGATTCAATTATCATTGATTCAATAAGATGTTTTATTGAATAGTGTTGTCCGGGTTTCATGGAAGTTACGGAGCCTTCCTCTACCAGTAAATTAGCATTATGCCCGGGGAATAATATTTTTTTATTTAACAACGAAGAATTCAGCATGGCTTCTTTGAAGTAGGCAATCATTACCGGTAACTTCATCATGCTTCCCGGGTTATAAGTTTCATCAGGATTAAGGCTTATGCTCCTGGTTTCATTCATTTTCTTTAGGTAAAAAGAAGCACTTGCAGCCTCACCGTTTGAAACATACTTTTTAATCAATTCGGACAGGCTGACCTTTAATATAGCAAGAGAAGGGTCCTCCTCCGTGTTTTCTGTAAATAATAAAGGTTTAATAAGTTCATAGTCATTCAGTCGATACTGGCTAACTACACTTGCCTGCATAGCAGGAGAAGGCTCATTACCAGTTAGCTCAAATCCTGTTCGGCTTGCACGGTAGTTATAAAAAATTATAATAAGAAGTACAATTGTTGTGGAGGCATAAAGATAAGAAGGCACCTTTATACGCAAAAACTTCCTTAGGAGGGAAGATATCTGTGACATAGTAATGTATTGTTTTGGGGTTACAAATATGGTTAAATGATTTGTTAAGTCCTAGTGTTTTGTAGCAAATTACGTAAATAGAAACTGAGCGGGTTGAAATAGGTTCTGAAAATGCTTTTTTACCAGTTTATGTAGGATTTAACAAAGAAAACACCTTTCCAGTTGTAGTGAAAATAAGGAAATTAAACGGTGGTTTTCACTTTTGTCGGACGCTTATGCTTCCATCTTCGATGACTCCATAACCAAAATTGCGGAAACTGATTAATGTCTTTTTCCAGCATTTTGGTAAAAGTCTCTGTAATCTCACCGTACTTACAAGAGGAGGGATCATCCGTGACTTTCGAGAATTCAAAAGTGTAATATCCTCTTTTTACTTTGTTAATGCGCCCATAAACTACAGGATAATCAAATTCCCGGGCATATTTCTCCACTCCGAAAAGTACACCGGTATCCTGATTCAGAAATCTCATCCAATGGCAATTATTGGGATTAGAAGGCGACTGATCTGATCCGAAAATTAGTGCTGAAACATTGGCGCGTTCTTCATCAAATACTCGTTTTACGGATTTTGTGGAAATCATGATTCCTGTTTTTACTTCTCAGGCCTGGCTGCGCTTCA
>JANOBN010000238.1:0-2000 GCA_031411675.1 Bacteroidota bacterium
TCCGAATCAGATTGCATCGATTGCGGCATCACTTATTCCTTTCCTGGAGCATGATGATGCTAACCGTGCCCTCATGGGTTCGAACATGCAGCGTCAGGCCGTACCATTATTACGTCCTGAAGCACCATTTGTAGGAACCGGATTAGAAGGTCATGTAGTAAGAGATTCACGAGTTTTGTTAAATGCTGAGCATTCCGGTGTTGTGGAATATGTTGATTCAAATGAAATACATATCCGCAATGTCAGGACTGATGATGAAAAAATGATCTCTTTTGATGATGATTTGAAGGTTTATCGCCTGATTAAATTTAAGAAAACCAATCAGAGTACCTGTATCAATCTGAAGCCAATCGTTAAGAAAGGCGATAAGGTAAAAGCCGGTCAGGTTCTTTGTGAAGGATATGCTACACAAGGAGGAGAATTGGCTCTGGGTCGTAACTTAAAAGTGGCCTTCATGCCATGGAAAGGAAACAACTTTGAAGATGCAATTGTAATATCTGAAAGAGTTATCCGTGAAGATATTTTTACTTCTATTCATATTGACGAGTACAGTCTTGAAGTACGTGATACCAAGAGAGGTTTAGAAGAACTTACAGCGGACATTCCCAACGTTAGTGAAGAGGCAACACGCGATCTGGATGAGCATGGATTAATCAGAATAGGTGCAGAGGTAAATGAAGGTGATATCCTCATTGGTAAAATAACACCAAAGGGCGAAACTGATCCTTCACCGGAAGAGAAATTATTACGTGCAATCTTCGGTGATAAAGCAGGTGATGTTAAAGATGCTTCGTTAAAAGTACCACCATCAGTTAAAGGGGTAGTTATTGAAAAGAAGTTGTTTTCACGTGCTATTAAAGAGAAAAATGCCAAGACAGATGATAAAGGTGCAATAGCTAAAATCGATGCAGAACAGGATAAAGTTCTTGCTGATTTAAAAGTTAAGCTCGTTGATAAGCTGTTTGTACTTGTATCTGGTAAAACATCACAGGGCGTAATCAATGTTTACAGAGAAGCGGTAATTCCAAAAGGAACAAAGTTTACACAAAAAGCATTGCAGGATCTTGATTATCTGAATATCAATCCATACAAATGGACTACGGATAAAGAAACCAACGAGAGAATCACTACGCTGTTAAACAATTATTCTGTAAAGCATAATGAGCATATAGCCGGTTTCAAACGCAGAAAGTTTGCTATTCAAATTGGTGATGAACTACCAACAGGAATTATGCAGTTAGCAAAGGTTTATATTGCTAAAAAGCGGAAGCTGAAAGTTGGAGATAAGATGGCCGGTCGTCACGGTAATAAAGGTATCGTTGCAAGAATCGTTCGTGATGAGGATATGCCTTATCTTGATGATGGAACTCCTGTGGATATCGTACTTAATCCGCTTGGTGTACCTTCCCGTATGAACCTTGGTCAGATTTATGAAACTGTATTGGCATGGGCCGCACAAAAGCTCGGTTTGAAATTCGCAACACCGATTTTTGATGGAGCTTCACTTGCTGACATCGATCATTATGTATCCAAAGCAGAATTACCAAAATTCGGTAGTACTTATCTGTATGATGGTGGAACAGGTGAACGTTTCGATCAGCCTGCTACAGTCGGAATTATATATATGCTGAAGCTGGGACATATGGTGGATGATAAGATGCATGCCCGTTCTATAGGACCATATTCACTTATTACACAGCAGCCTTTAGGTGGTAAAGCACAGTTTGGAGGTCAGCGTTTTGGTGAGATGGAGGTTTGGGCAATTGAAGCATTCGGTGCGGCAAATATCCTTCAGGAATTACTTACTGTTAAATCAGATGATGTAATGGGCCGTGCAAAAGCCTATGAAAGCATCGTTAAAGGTGAGAACATGCCAACACCTGGTATTCCTGAATCGTTTAATGTATTGTTACATGAATTAAAAGGTCTTTGTCTGAAGGTAACTTTAGATTAACAGAAACCTTATAAAAATGAAAAAGGGGAGCATTGCTCCCCTTTTT
>JANOBN010000239.1:0-1936 GCA_031411675.1 Bacteroidota bacterium
CTTTGGAAACAATTGATTTGAGTGGTTTTGCGAGCGGGATTTATTTTGTAAAGGTGAGTGAGCAAAGTTTTAAAATGGTAAAAGAATAAGGCAAGAAATTATTGAATTTTGGATATGATTGCGTAACTGGGTATTAAGATATGTATTTCAAGATAGGCTTTACAATGGTTTTATCTCAACTCGTCCTCGTTCCGAAACTTCGGACGCAACGAGGACTTTAACAATATGCGTTTGTAACGCATCCACTACAAATTCCATGTAAGCAGCGTGGATATCGTTTTGTCATTAATATTTCGAAATTTTTACCAAGCCCTTTTTATCTGCATAATCACCAGAGGGCTGCTAAAAATATAATCTTCGGCTTTTTCAACAATAATTGCTTTTACTGGATTTTCATTTATGTAATTTATTTTTTGTTCAATATCAATATATTCCCTAATTTCAATTGCATGATTATCGTCTTTCCATATTTTATAATTTTTTGCTCTGCCTATTCTATGCGCTTCAAATGAAAACCTTTTAAGCAACTATTCTTTTCTACTTTCGCCAATTTCATCAATAATTTTTATAAATTCCTTCGATGTAAATTTCTTAAAATCCCTTACAACATCCGAAAGATTACCTGGTTCATTTAGTTTCTTGCGCGAGGGATTGAGCCTTTGTGTGAGCTCTTTTTGTAGGGTTGGTTTTGTGTTGCCAAAAAAGCGAGTGGCGAAAGCCCGACCTTTCCTGACAAGGGAAGGGCGCGCCCTTATATTTAATAAATAGATGAAAAAAAAACGCCCCAGCAAATGTATGCTGAGGCGTTTTTTGAAAAGGACTGAGTTGCGTTACTCTGCTAAAACTATTACTTTATTTTTTAGTACTTCTACCACGCCACCCTTAATAGTAAATGTTTGAATACCCGAATTGTTATCGGTAATTTTTACTTTACCTGCTTTTAAAGCGCTAATCATAGGAGCATGGTTATTTAAGATACCTAAAGAGCCATCGCTACCGGGTAATGAAACCGATTTAATTTCGCCTTCAAACAACTTTTTATCAGGACTTATTATTTCTAAAAACATGTTGTTTTGTTTTATTTATTAGCGCTTATTATTTAGCCTCGGCCATTAATTTTTTACCTTTTTCGATAGCTTCTTCAATTGTTCCAACCAAGTTGAATGCTGCTTCTGGATATTCATCCACTTCGCCATCCATAATCATGTTAAAGCCTTTGATGGTTTCTTCGATTGGCACCAATACTCCTTTTAAACCAGTAAATTGCTCAGCTACATGGAAAGGTTGTGATAAGAAACGTTGTACACGTCTAGCGCGGTGAACTACTAATTTATCTTCTTCAGAAAGTTCATCTAAACCTAGGATAGCGATGATATCTTGTAACTCTTTGTAACGTTGTAATATTTCTTTTACTCTTTGCGCAGTGTTATAATGTGCATCGCCTAATACCGCTGGAGTTAAGATACGTGAAGTAGAATCTAATGGATCTACCGCAGGGTAAATACCTAACTCAGCAATTTTACGACTTAATACAGTGGTGGCATCCAAATGCGCAAATGTTGTTGCAGGAGCCGGATCTGTTAAGTCATCGGCAGGTACATAAACCGCCTGAACAGAGGTAATAGAACCACGCTTAGTTGAAGTAATACGCTCTTGCATGGCACCCATTTCGGTAGAAAGGGTTGGTTGGTAACCTACCGCGGAAGGCATACGACCTAACAAGGCAGATACCTCAGCACCAGCTTGGGTAAAACGGAAGATGTTATCGATAAAGAAAAGGATATCGCGTCCACCACCTTGATCGTCACCATCTCTAAAATATTCAGCCATGGTTAATCCAGAAAGTGCCACACGTGCACGTGCTCCTGGAGGCTCGTTCATTTGTCCGAATACCAGAGCAGCTTTTGATTCTTTTAATGCATTTTTATCAACTTTA
>JANOBN010000240.1:0-3238 GCA_031411675.1 Bacteroidota bacterium
AGGACCTCAACCCGGGCTGGAATTATATTATAGCTTCAGGCAAGGTATTTCCAATGGTAATAATTCCGGATTGACATCTGTAGAAAATGAAAGTGGAACAGTAAATAATATAAATCTGAACAATTTTGCACTGCTCGGAAGTAGTTCAAACTTTGTTAATGGTGTAGTAAGAACACTGTATCCTGACAATGATAATGATGGTTATTACGCCGCCGCATCAGGTGGACTAACAGGATTTTGTATTCCGGCAGCTTATGCTGCAACACCGGGAGATTGTAATGATGCAAATGCTCAGATAAACCCAAATAAAACGGAGGTTTGTGCAAATAATATTGATGATAATTGTAATGCTGTTATAGATGAAGGATGCAATGGTAACCTCGCCTTTAATCTGAGGGCATCCATTGAAGGCTATGCATTACCCGGCGGGATGTTGCAACCTGCATTGTTTAATACCGGAATAACAACGAATCCTAATATCAGCGATACAATATTCGTGGAGTTAAGAGATCAGTTTTCTCCTGAAGTAATAGTTAGTTCTGATGAATCAGTGCTTACGATTAATGGGTTAGCAACAGTAAACTACCCTCCTTCGATTATGGGTGGAACATACTGGATTGTAATTCGTCAGAGAAATTCCATAGCAACCTGGAGTAACCTTCCGGTAACCTTCAGTGGCTCTCCGGTATTCTATGACTTCACCGCACCTTAATTATTTTATTTAAAAAATTTTCAATATCATTCTGTTTAATTGTAAATTATATATTAAATATTAGTAGAAGCGAACGGATTTATATAGTGATCCATATCCATTAATTGTGGATTAAAATTATATATATATGTTGTGTGCTGTAGGTTAAATTTGTTAAGAATTATTTGTATGAAAGAACAACTACCTGTTATGTTATATCAAAAACAAGCTTATATGAGCTGTATAAAAGTTGCGGTTAAGAATCCGATAATTAATTCCCGGGTCATAAGTACTTTTAAAAAACATATGCTTTTAGTGGGCATGCTCATTTTGATTTTTCTTTCTTCAGATTCTTCTGCACAATTAATTAATTCGAATTTTGAAACAACGGATACTACAGCTTGGTCGTTTGCGAACAGTGGTGCAATAAATGCCTGGGCAATTGACTCTCCTGCTTTTGTTTCTGCATCAAGAAGTGCTTATATTACTACGGATGGCGGATTAACCAATTCTTATAATGTTAATGCAAACACGGTAACACATTTATACAAACAGGTTGCTTTTCCGGCAGGTCAAAATGCCATTATATTAAGTTTTGATTGGAAGGGAGTCGGGGATTTGTCTAGCACTGGCGGAAGCAGTAGAGACTATTTACGTGTTTCTTTAACGACAGCTGCGCCGCTGGCCGGTAGTCTTCCTTCAACAGTTGAGCAGTTGCCGGTAATTTTCTGTGGACAACCGGGCTTTGTAAAAGCTTATATTGTAATACCTTCTTCTTATGCGGGAACTACACGAAATCTGGTATTCTCCTGGAGGAGTGATGGTGCTTTAGGTATTTCTACGCCCGGACCGGCTATTGATAATGTGTTGCTCAAAACTTCTGTTGTATTACCGCTTAGTGGTGTTAAAACAATTGATCCGTCAACAGGAAACTATAAGTCAATCAGTGAAGCAATTGCCGCAGTAAATGCAAATGGTGTTGATGCAGGTGGTGTAACTTTTAATGTTACTCCGGGTTTAATTTTTTATGAAACACCATTAGCCATCACAGCAACAGGAACTGCAGCAAACCTAATTTTTTTTAATAAAAACGGGGGTGGATTAAATCCAAAAATTGTCGCTACAGGAACCGGTAATTTCGGCAATGTTTCTACAGGTTCAGTAACAGGTTCGGGCGATGCAGTAATAATTATCAGTGGAGGTGACTATATTCAGTTTTCAGGTATTGATGTGGCATCTGCTGATTACAGCCCCGGATTAAGTGCAATTGAATACGGTTTCATGTTACGTAATAGTTCTGCAACCGACGGCGCGCAATTTAATGTTATCAAAAATTCAACTATTGTACTAAACCGGACCAATACTGCACCCAGCACGGGTATTTATCAAACCACCAGCATTATCCAAGGTGGTTATACTCCAACAAGCAGCTCCGGGGCAAATTCTGTAAAT
This sequence comes from Bacteroidota bacterium, assembly GCA_031411675.1. GTDB lineage: Bacteria > Bacteroidota > Bacteroidia > AKYH767-A > OLB10 > JANOXC01. The sequence goes on from JANOBN010000240.1 coordinate 2,144, forward strand.
AGGTATCTGAATTTTACAATTAAAAATGCAGCAGCCGGTGTTTCTTTACTCGGGTTTTCTTCTTTTCCCGATTCCCTTTGTGAGGTTGGGGTGGAGTTTAGTAATACTTTTAATTTTATTGGAGATAACAGTCCAAATGATATTGGCAACTCTTCATCATCTACTTTTGGTATTAAAGCTACCAGTCAAAAAAGTGTAAAAATTTACAACAATGAAATTCGCAACATTACCTGTATTGGAACCGGAACAATAGAGGGAATCAAGCTGGAGAATTCCGGGTCAACAACTACCTCTATTGGCGATATTCTGGTTTATAAAAATAAAATACATGATCTAAATAATACTTCTACTTCAGCAGGAGTAATACGAGGCATTTCTGCTAATCTTACTTCAAACACATACAGCATTGGCTATATATATAATAATTTTATATATAATCTTAATAGCAGCAGCACTGCTACTGCATCTCGGAGAATCATTGGCATTAATTCTCAGCAAGTGGGTCTTGGGTCGCTCTCCACTCATAATATCTGGCACAATTCAGTTAACTTAAACCCGTCAGGTATCTTCTGCTCCAACACTTGTTTTGAAATTGGCACTATTGCCGCTCTTTATGATGTGAGAAATAATATATTCTCTAATACTACCCCGGCTCAATCAGGTTCAGCCCGTCATTATGGCTGGGTATCCACTTCTGCTACATCCATCGGACGCACAGGTTCTGTTTCTGATTATAACGATATTTATATTGCAAATACCACGAATGGTTTTGTTGGTCTTGGAATTACTACCAACTTTTCAACTCTTTCAAACTGGCAATCCATTGCTGCCGGTGTTGATTTTAACAGCAAAAATATTAACCCGGGATTTGTTTCCACCTCTGATTTGCACATCAGTAATTTATCTTCAACTATATCTGATTCCGGTATTAATATTCCATTTGTGTTAGATGACATTGATGATCAGCCCAGATTATTTACACCGGATCCGGGAGCAGATGAATTTACAAATCAGGTATGTAAAGGTACTCCACGATCGGGAGTGGCTGTTTCTGATAAACTTTTTTCTTGTTCTCCATCTGTTTTTAATTTTACT
>JANOBN010000241.1:0-16392 GCA_031411675.1 Bacteroidota bacterium
TTCTTCTTGCCGGTTAATTGCGTGAGATTTAGTAATTGTATCTGTTTTATTTTTCCTGATGATATATATTCTACTATTCTTTGCTCCGTGGCATCTTCAGAATGATCATTCACAATAATCACTTCAAATAAAGATTCCTTATATTCCTGTTTTGATATTGAATTCAGTAAATTAACAATATTCAATTCTTCATTTCTTACCGGAACAATTACAGAAATGGTAACATTCAAATCATTAGTGAGTGTTAATTTTTCAGTTTTAAAACCGGATAAAAAATAGATAATAAGCAAGCTATAAGCCAGCATTGAAAGACAGCAAATCAGAACAAACCAGGTCATGATCCGAGTTTAAAATAGAGCATACTAACAGCACCGGCAACAGCAGGGATCACAATATTAATAACCCATATTCCGGTAGAAGCTATCAGAACTTCGGGTCCGCTAAAACCCAATGCAGCAAATAAAAATATACAAACAGATCCTCTTATTCCGATTTCCCCAAGGGCAAATGAAGGAATTGCGGAGATGAATAAAAAGGATGTCATAATTAATACAGGCACTACCCAAACTGCATATGCGGAGCTAAAGGCAATGAGCAGCAAATAAAATTGCAGCGTAAATACACTATAGCGAAGTAATGATAATGCATATACTTTGGCAAGCAAGAGCCGATCTATATGTTTGATGGAACTAAGTTTTTTTAACCAGCTGATATTATGTTTCAAATGCGCAAGATAATCGCCAAACACCGGCAGCCGGAAAAAGAGCAAATGAAATCCAATTGCAGCAACAGGCAATGTAATATATATAAAAATTCTTAAGTAGTCATTCACAGTAAAAATCCGGTCAAATATCAGTAACAGGGAGAAAACGCCTGCTGTAAGTGTCACCATTAGCTGAGCAATACTGCCTGCCAATGAATGTACGGTACCGTTTATTCGTTGCGCAGCCGGCAAATGCAGAATGCGTCCGGCAAAATCTCCACTGCGGTTTGGAGTAAAAAAGCTTATTGCAACACCGGCAAGTACACCTCTGAGTGCCAATAAAAATCGTTGCGGGAAAAAATTATCAGTAAGCAACTTCCATTTAACTGTTTCAAGAATCCAGTTTACCGGCATTAAAAATAATATGATATATATATATTCTCTGGTCCGGCTACCGTATGAAAGCTGCTCACGGATCATTGCCATTCCTGATTTAACCTGGCCATTTTTCACTTGATAATAAATCAAAAAAAAGGACAGTAGCATAAGCAGGACTTTTAAGGTCATGCTCCATTTACCAACTGTGTATTTTTTAAAAGACATTTCCGGAACCGTATATTTATTGCTATTCAGTGTAGTTTCAATTCTTGGATTCTGCAAAAGAATGAATTAAATGGCAGTTTCATGTGCCGTCTTTAATACATTTGCAGGAAATGACTGACAAAATCATACTTGGCGTTGACCCCGGCTCCAATATTACAGGATATGGTTTAGTGCATATACGTGATAAGTCACTTAGTCTGGTAACCGCAGGCATACTGAATGTGTCGGCTGAGGAGGATCAATTTACGAAATTGCAAATAATTTTTAACGGCGTGCTCAAAGTAATTGACGAGCACCATCCTGATGAATTTGCTATTGAAGAGCCGTTTTATGGTAAGAATGTACAGTCGATGTTAAAACTCGGGCGTGCTCAGGGCGTTGCAATTGCTGCGGCATTGTATCGAAATTTGCCGGTAACAGGTTATTCTCCCCGTAAAATCAAACAATCTGTAACAGGCAAAGGCGGAGCTTCAAAGGAACAGGTTGCCGTTATGTTGCAGACCTTACTTCATTTTGGCAAAGAGCAATTTTATGTAGATGCAACCGATGCACTTGCCGTAGCTGTTTGTCATTCTTTTCAGAAAAACGGCAAAGCTACTTCCGGAACAAAATTAACCGGTTGGAAATCCTATTTACAGCAGAACCCGGAACGAGCACTTTAAAGATTTGCAATAATTCTATCCGCAACATTCTTCAGTTCCTCCTGAGAAGGATTCATTTTCGGCAAACTGAAATTAATATCCTTCATGCTATTTAATGGTATAAGATGAACATGTGCATGCGGCACTTCCAGCCCGATTACAGACACACCAATTCTTTTGCATGGAATACTTTTTTCCACTGCTAAAGCAATCTTCTTTGCAAAAAGCAATAAGCCGGAATAAGTGTCATCCTCCAGATTAAAAATATAATCCACCTCTTTTTTAGGTATCACTAAAGTATGACCTGTTGCGAGCGGATTGATATCAAGAAATGCAAAGTAACGATCGTCTTCAGCTATTTTAAAACAAGGTATTTCACCGGATACAATTCTGCTGAATATAGAAGCCATTATCGGGAAATTTCTAAAATTTCAAAATTCATTACGCCGCCCGGTGTTGACACTTCTGCAAGTTCGCCAACTTGTTTACCCAGCAAACCTTTTCCTATTGGAGAACCAACAGAAATTTTTCCAATTTTCAGATTCGCTTCTGATTCTGCAACGAGCGTATAAGTTACTTCCTGATTATTTTTACTGTTTTTGATTCGCACTTTTGAAAGAATGGAAACACGTTTTAAATCGAGTTTTGATTCATCCACTAATCTGGCATTTGCAACCAGCTCTTCCATTTTAGATATTTTCAATTCCAGAAGTCCCTGTGCGTCCTTTGCGGCATCATACTCTGCATTTTCTGACAAGTCACCTTTATCACGTGCTTCGGCAATCTGTCTGGAAATACTTGGACGTTCAACGCTTTTCAGATGATGTAACTCATCAAGTAGCTTCTTCATACCTTCATCGGTAAGGTAAGTGATTTTTGACATGATTAAAAAAAATTAAAAGGATAATTGTTAGAACTATGTAAAGCAAGAAGACTCCGTCATGTGAATGACGAAGCCTTCTCGCTTTTGTAATATTATAAATTTAGAGACTAAACCGTATTCCGAAAGTATGCGTACCATCGAAAACTTTTGTTGCTCTGTAGCCGTAATCAACGCCAAAATATTTGCCTGATTTACCAAGCGGCAGTTGAATACTTGCACCAAAACTTGCGCCTATTAATGTACTTATTTCATCATCAATAATTGCGTTTTTATCTTTTTTATCGAAGGTATATCCTCCACGAACCATTAACAGATCTTTGAATGCATATTCAAGACCTACAGCAAACTGATCGCGTATAAATGAGTTTGATGTAAAAGTTACTGCAGGAGTAATTTGATGTTCTTCTGTTAATTCAATATCATAGGCAGCTGAAATAGCTACTAAGGATGGCATTTCAAATTCCTGAGTACGTTGCTCAAGCAGAACATTTATATTATTAGTATAGTCGCTTGTTGAGGAACGAAATGCAAGACCTTCACCTTCATACTTCATTGGTGTACCAACATTACGCAAAGCAATACCAAACTTCATATTGTCGCGATCTTTATTGTTACCGGTAACATACTGTATACCTGCATCAAGTGTCATTCCCTGAGCTTTCATATCAGCAATTGCTTCTGAAAGAATACGAACAACAACACCACCATGAATACTATTGCTGAATGCTCTTGAATAAGCAATGCCGACATTAATCATGGATAATGAATAAGATCCTACACCTCCATTAGGATTTGCTTCAGTGGTACGTTCAATATCACCAAAATTAGCTGAAGTGATGGATACGCCCAATGCACCTGCTTCACCCACTTTACGTGCAAGGCCGGCAGAGGTAACTTTAGTATCTGTTCCCTTTAACCAATCATTGTGTGACAAAACGATCTCTGTACCTGTAACAAATGACAGGCCTCCAATATTTGAATTGAATGACTCAACACCGCGAACCAAGGCTCCGTTTGCACCACCCCATCCGGCAGAACGCGCCCATGGATTAATCAGCAGCTCACTAGCTCCGGCCTGACCTACACGATCTTCGTTACCTGCGAATGCATTAACTGAAGTCGCAGTAAGTAATATTAATATGATTTTATTTCTGATTCTCATAGTCTTTTATATTTATTGCGGTTAGTGTTGCTGATTAGAATGTATCAAGATCAATTGGACGAATAACACCGAGCCATTTTACCACTTTCTCTCCAAGGTTACCGCCATCGATATGGAAATAATATACCCCACTTGCAATCGGTATTCCTGCAGAGTTTTTCAGATCCCAGTCAAGTGTAGAGGAAATGTTATCATCACGTCCTTCTTCAACAGCTAATCCTGTAGAAACATCAGCGGATACGTCACGTTTAATTTGTCTTATCAGAGTCCCGTTAACTGTATAAATAGAAACAGTACACTTACTTGGTAAATTGACAATACGAATTCTGTTATCTAACTGATCTTCACGCGTACGCTCGTAAGAAGAATAAGCATAATACGGATTAGGTACTACACGGATTAAATCCAGAGCACTTGATGCAAGCGATGTTTGTCCGGTTGATATTTCAGCTGATCCCGGAATCGTAAACTCATAATATGGATTTGCGTTATTTACTGTATCTGCAACACCTGTGGCAACAAAGGTTCTATAAGATCTGGCTACACGAAGACGAACCGTTACATCACCTTTCGGAATACCATCAGAAATATTTGAATTTAAACGGGCTAATGGAATTGCTGTCCACATTAAATCTTTAAAAATATTTCTTTTAGTTGTAACTGATGGTGAGCCCGATAACTTAGAAATTATTTGTGCTCCGAAATCATATTTAGGTACATCTCCTGTTCCATTTAAGTTATGTCCGAATACCCAGATATAATGCATACCGCCTAATACATTGGCTCCATTTGCATTTTTAATATTTGCAGTTGGATTCCAAAGCATATCTGTGCTGTTCTCCCCTGTCAATGCACTGTTCTCACCGAAAGCCATATTTAAACGTTCCCCTGTTTCCAGATTAACTGCATAGCCCGGGAACCAGCCCATTCCTGTTGCACTGATATAATCAGAGTTATCAGCACCGCCACCCAAATTTGTTGCACTTCCGTTTTTATCAACCGACGCCTGAGCACGTGGTGCAAAACGAGGAGCACTTCCTACTGTACCGGTGGTTCCCATTTCAAATATTGCGCAACGGGTCCACTTTGATTTATCAGGAGTAATTACTACGTTAATACTTGCCAAATATTCGTTCTTAATAAAGTTTACTAATGGCGTTGCCAAACTTGGCATTAAACCAACTGATGCATCACTTGCACAATACTTAACCGGTGCCCATGTTCCGCCTAATACATTTTCATATATTTTGTTTGGATCAAGACTTCCTGCACGGATGAAATCGAATATGGTATTTAGATTCGCACCTGACTCATTATCGGCCAACCATGTTAACCAGGAATTATCACTCAATGTTGCTTCCAGAAAACCATTGTTTGGACTGCCACCACCAATTTCCATTGCAACATCATTTTGTATATCCGTTTCAATTCCGTAAGCCGGATTGATCTGTGCATTTTTAATATTCAATCCGAAAGTTGCACTATCAATAATTTGTGTGCGTGACTGGTTATTTAAAAACCATCTTTTATCAGAAGTTAATCCATTAAAAGTTAACGCAAAGCTTCCTTGTTTTACTGCAACAGGATCATATACACGTACAGATACAGGGCCACGTCCAGCCTGATAAACCGGATGCTCTGACTGATGATCAGGACTGGTAAGAATTTCGTTTACCGTTTCATCAGTAAAATCAAGCACATTACCGCCGTTACCCTGACCTTCAATTCTGCGTTGAACAAATCCTTGACCTTCAAAAGCATTGATGATCATTCCGCCGTTATTTACAACCGGCTTATGAGGAATTCCGGAATACACTTTTACATTCAGTCGTCCTTGTTTGTAAGGTGAAGACTGCGTAAATGATCCATTTGAAGGATCAAATGGTCTGAAATTATTGTAACCGTAAGAAACAACCATGTAATAATATGGACGATAATTTATCAGATTTTGTCCGGTAAACTCATCTTTAGTAAGCATCAAATGATGCGTTAAACCAAGGTTGGTAGTAGAGTTACTATCTGCAACTTGTGTTGGGAACCATGCACCTAAATCACCATTGAATGCATAATTTACAATCTTAACAATATTATCTTTTAGATCTATCTGACGAATCAATTTTGCCTTTGAAGGATCGCCTAATTCCTGATTACTAACATTTCTGCTTGCAAGTTGGAACACCCGATATCCCTGGAATTTGTAGCTGCGTTCATCATTTGATAAGGTATCAAATCCGCCGGCAGCATTTGGAATAGCCAATGGGATGGTAGGGTCAATTTCATCGTAATATTCAATCTTAGTTGTTCCCGTGTTTTCAAGAGATAAAATTAATTGTTGATCTAATTCACGTATTGCAACATCCGGTGCATTAGGACCATCCAATACTTTAAAGCAATTATCAAACAAAGCCTGCGCTTTCTGATCAGCTAATTTCATCAAAGAAATAGATGCTCCGGGACCACCTGCAGTTGCTTTAGCCCAAACAACACCTGTTGTAATGAAGTTTACAGCGCCAGGCTGAAGTGTAAATGTACCGGCTGATTGTAACCAACGCATATCATCAGCAGGAATACCGGCAGAAGCCATGGTCCATAAATCCGTAAATGCAGGATCAGTTAACTCAGGGAACATATAATTACACGTAGTTCCCGGATCACGTCCGTTACCTCCATAAGTAATTGCCTGACCATCCAGCCAGATACCGGATAAGTATTGGTAATAATCATCCAATAAGTCAGGATTACCTGCAGGATCAGAATTTACGTTCTTATAATAAACAAATTTCGACATAATGATTTGCTCTCCCGGCTCATCAATAGTTCCGTCCTTATCATTGTCAAGACCATCACCGACATCAGCTAAAGGGCCCTGAAAAAAGTCGATACCAACAGCTGGTGGATTTAATCCATACCCGCCAGCTCCATCATCATCAGGATCGGCATTATAACAATATCCTAATCCTAAACCAACATCACATCCAACATAATCATCAGAAGCATTTCCAAGATCCGGATCACACCATACACCGAAATATGTATCATTTAAAACATCATTGGAACGATTGATGATTTTATATTTATAAAAAGTCATGTTATTAATATCATCAGCCGTACGGAAACCGAATGCCTGTCCACGAATCTCTAAACCGATTGGGCTATTACTGAAAGTCTCGGTATGTGAGTTACCAACATCATTAAATACCCACCAAACATTTTTATCGCCGAATAAATATTCATTACAAACAGTTCCTAAAGTTGGATCCACCGGATAATCACCGGAAAGATTGTAGGCAGGATAATCACCCACTGCATAATTATAAACTCCGTCATTATCGATGTCAATAAAAGGAGCCAATAAAGGCTCTTGACCTAAAGCAACATTACCATTTCCCGGCCACTCTTTAATCACTGTTGTAGCTTCACCGGTAGCAACAAAATTCTCTACTTCTGCTTTTGTAGTTGTCCAGAACCGGTCGTATTGTTCACAGGTTGAAACAGCAATATCAAGGAGTCCGTTTGAAGGGTCTTTACTGATTGGTCCTGACCAGAAATCATTTGCACCAGACTGACGATACGTTTGACATGCTGCTTTAATCTGGTTATTATTATCTAAACCGGCGATCCAGAGCGCACCTGAGTAAATGGAATTTTTATTACTTCCGATGGGCACCTCATAATATGGTGTTTGTCCAACAGGATCCCACCATAAGTCGCCTCCATTCAGAATTCTTGCCCTTACATTGTTGATGTCAAGGTCAAACTGTGCCGTAGTATTACGACAATCAGCGGTAATCTTCTGAGCTACAGAAGACGCTGGTTTCTTTTTCATGCCTACATTCTCTTTGCCGAACAATGACAAAGAAAATACTGTCATTAAAAGTACTGGTACATATATTTTGTTGTTTCTCATAGCCTGTTTTTTTTCGTTTGATGTTAGTTAGATCAGCTTATCAGAAGTTAAAGTTTACACCCAGACGCGCACGACGTGGAAGACTGTAATTGTCAGGATTGCGAACTTTAAGATTGTACTGATCAGTAAATGCTTGCGGGTCAACTTGTGAACTTGCTGCATTTTGCCCGTCGATAGAAGCCAGATAACCATCATCATCCGGATTACCTGTTGCTCGATAAACAGCAATTACGTTACGGGTATCCAAAAGATTTTGAACCAATATATATACTTCCGCATCAATTGCTTTTTTACCTGCTTTAATTTCAAACTCTTTATTTAAACGGAGATCAATTGTGAATCTCCATGGATTACGTCCTTGATTCACTCCGCCTTCTACTGCACGCTGACCATTATCCTGCCATCCGATAGCATTTGCTTCCTGTGTTGCACGAGACTGGCGAGTATATGGAGTACCGGAATTTGCTTTTGCAATAAAGTTTGCACCTGCATTTGAAAACACTTGTTTTCCAAACCAGATCGGACCATTGTAGTTTGCTCCTTTTTCATAACGGTAATCGAAAGAGGCTACCAGGGTATGGCGCTGATCGAAATCAAGAGGAGATAATATTCTTAAGTTTGGCTGATCAGTATCAACTAACTCAAGACCGGAACGATCACCGGAACCTGTACCATCAGCAAACTGTAATGTATAGCTAATAGTAAGACGTACATTAGAAGTACGACGAAGGTCATAGTTCAGAGACAATCCTTTAACTGTACCAAAGTCGATATTATCATAACTTCTGTAAGTGTTCGGATAAGCACTTACGATCTTACGAACCTGAATCATATTTTGCATTTCACGATAGAATGCGGAAATAGAAAGTGCAGAGCTTTTACTTAAAGTCTGACGGAAACCTACTTCATAATCAGTTGTTTTTTCAGGTCGCAGGCCGCCATTATTAATCTCAGCATCAGGATTGGTGCGTAAAGCAAGATACTCTAATGGATCAGTTCTTAATCTACCGGAAGGACGTTGTGTAAGAACGTCATAATGAGCAAAGAATAAGGCTTCATCACTTATCGGGAAAGAGAAGGCAACACGAGGCATAACAGAATATTGCGGCTCGTAATCCTTAAACACTTTGTCAATTTCCCAATCTTCAGAACCAATAGTTTTTGGATCCACTAAAGCAGGTAAAATAGTACCGGCAGTAGATTGCTGCGCAAGAAAATCCGGATCTGATACAATTTGCCCCTGAGAATTATACCAAACATCTCCCTTACGGTAACCAACTATATCATTCACATCAGAACTACCTAGATATGGAACAAAATCATCACCGATATTGGAAGGTTTATTTTGAATTGCAACAGGGTAATTACCTACCGTATATGCATCATTTAATAAGTACTTATCTTTTAATTGTTTTTGGTTGGCATCAAAACGATCAACACGTAAACCAACGTTAAAAATTAAGTTATCGATAGCAAATTTATCCTGAATATAACCTGCCATGTAGGTTGGACGGAACGCTCCGATTTCACGGCTATAAACACCATTTACCTTTTTAGTAAAAAACTCTTTAAAGGTTGGAGTACCGGAAAATTTCTCACCGGTATAATCGTATCCGTAAAAAGATCCAATAATATTATTATCAATCAAATATTCCGGATCAAAATAACTGATTTTTAACTGATCAGGATTCAAAGCATCAAAATCAACAAAATCTGTTACACTCAATCCAAGGTCACTTCTGATTTTTTCATAGAACCCAACTGAGCCTCCAACATTATTATATATGTTTTGCTGAGCAAATGTTGTGTCGAGGCCATTTATACTTTGTACGACATAAATCTGATTAAGATTTTCATTGGCTTTTTGACGTCCTAAGGTCCACAATCCACGTGGTGCAAGAGTATAACCACGGTCAACGCGTTGTTCAAACTCAAAACCCATACTTAATTCATGCTCTTTGATATCAGCATTCCCTGAAATTGTAACACGGAACTGGTCATTGTCAAAATCCTGATACGTATTTCTTGGATTACCAATATTTTGCCACATACCCCAAACAGTAGAAACGTTATCGCCATTTCTTAATCCACCTGCAGCACGTATGATACTTAAATCCTGATAGGAGTTCACACCATAAAGACCAATCTGGTTCAGATTATCTTCTGTATAAGCACCGGATGTATAAATAGAATTCAGAAAATCTGTAGCAGTAACAGTATATGCTTTTGCCTCATCATTCATGTTACCGGGAGTGAAGCTGTAATGGTTAATATAATTAATGTAGGTATTAGTTCCTATTTGAGATCCGGTACTGTCTGCAGTGGGGATATTAACCGCAAACTTGGAATCAAGAAAACGATTAGCTTTAAATTGTCCTACATATCCATATTCCCAGAAATTGTTCTTATGATCTTTATCCTGATTAGTCTGAAGATTTTTTGAATATTCCGCCTGAATAGAGAAGAAAACATTCTTTAAAATTCCGGCCTTCTCTGTTTCGGTACCCATGGTAGATGCAACTTTTTGAGTTAACCTTGCAAATACCCGGTAATCCTGATCTAAAATCTGTGGATTTTCTTCAAAGTTATATGCGGCACGATCAAAAAGGAAGCTGTTTCTATCGCCCCGGTCAAATGAACCACCTAAAGTGATATTGGTATTGGGAGTAGGCTGAAAATCCAGTTTTGCTGTAAAGCGGATACCTAACTGCTCTACATTTTGTTTATTCTTTACCTTTTCAAAAGCATCTGCATGCAAGTACTCCCCTTTTTCAACTGCACCATAGGCTTGTGGGCCGGTAAGTGATGCATTAGTAAGTTGCGGAATAATTGGATTTGCTTTTAGATCATTATAAACATTATCCTTTAATTGATACATCCCTATGGCAGACGGATCAGGATCTTTATCTTTCTGAACCTCACCGGTTACAAAGAATCCTATTAATGTACGGCTTGCGCCTTCTGCTGTCCTCTTTTTAAGAATCGGACCGGAAAAATTTAATGAGGCCAGATTGTATCCGTATTTGTCGAATAGTTCAGAGGTTACTAATTCCGCACCTGCTGAGTATTCCTGAGAAGGTCCTCTAGTGGTAATACTGATTACACCACCGGTATTATCACCATACTGTGCTGGCACACCGCCTGTTACCACAGTAATTTGTTCCACACCGGCCTGTGGTAATTTTTTAGATCCACGGATACGAATACCATCAATATAATAATCGGTAGACTCTGAACGTGTACCGCGGATATTCAGGTCATCACCTTCATCCTTCTGGAATACACCGGCTGCAGTTGCAGCTACGGAACGGACGTCCCGGGTTGGTGCAGCTTCAATTTCCTCGCGGGTAACTGTGCTTTGTACAGCAGGGTTACCTTTATCTATAAGAGGCACCTTATAGGCAACAATTTCCACTTCTTTTGTTTCCAAAACTTTTTTGCTGAGCAGCAGGTCCTGGAAAGTAATCTTATCAATAGATACAAGTACCCCTGTTATTACAAGGTCGTTGTATCCAACATAAGATACCTTAATAGCATATTCACCGGCAGGCAGTGGCTTAATGGTGTATTCTCCATCAAAGTCACTTTGCGAACCACCTTTATTCGCTCCGCTGAGTTCGGCAACTACACTGGCAAAAGGCAAGGGCTCCTTAGTAGCCTTGTCAAAGATTTTTCCTTTAATGGTTCCGGTCTGTGCAACAGCGCTGAAGCTGATAAGGATTAAAAATGCAAAGGCAGATTGTAGCTTTTTTATCATAGGTTTAAATTATTGCATTTCTTAAGTTAATCTTGGGTTAATTAAATATCACGTGGGTAAAAATATTAAACTTTAAATCTATTATCCAAGCGTTCGGGATTATTTTACTCATTTTTTACCTTACATATTTCGCTAAAAATATACAGGTCTGAGTATTTCACTGTATATAATTGCCTTCTTCCAGTCGATAATATTAGAGTGTAATGCTATGGAAGTTTCTGATGCAACAGGTGTAGTATCAGCAACTAGAATATCTTTGTTTTTTTTATTAACATCCTCAATTATATATGATGAGGTGGTCTCTGATTTCAATTTTTCCGTCCAGAAATCTTCTGCTTTTGTTGTTTCTTCACTTTTAACAAAAGGCTTGGGAATCTTCCTTCCGGGAATAATAACAGGTTGTTTTATAGGGCGAGCCGGAGATTTTGCCGGAATGGGAACCGAAAAAGAGGGAACCGGAGCAGCCGCAGGAGGTGTTATTTCCTTTGCTCTTTTCATAGCCTCATTCTGAAGCTTCCGGTAGCCATTATACACCCAGGCGATAATCGCAACTACAATAAAAACTATGTCTTCGAAATCCATAAGGCGGGTGAAAATAACATTTTTTTCAACAAGATGCCGGCAACTGCATTGCCGACCCGGCTCAAATCTTACCTTTGCATAACCTGTTTCTCACCTGATGTTTTTTCAAACGGTGGAGATTGCACAACCAAATTAAATTGATTATCTTGAGGTTAGCTAAAATTTAAAAACAGAATAACCTTCTTAAAATTAACATAAAATGCGCTTAAAGAGTCTGGAGATCAAAGGTTTCAAAAGCTTTGGTGATAAGGTAACTATCCACTTTGATGAAGGTGTTACCTCTATTGTGGGACCAAATGGTTCGGGAAAGTCGAATGTTGTAGATGCCATGCGTTGGGTACTTGGTGAACAAAAAACCAGAATGCTCCGTTCGGAAAAAATGGAGAATATTATTTTTAATGGTACTAAAACAAGAAAGCCGGCAAATCTGGCGGAAGTTACCCTGACCTTTGATAATAATAAAAATATACTTCCAACTGAGTTTACTACAGTTAGTATTACCCGTCGTTTATATCGCTCAGGAGACAGTGAGTACTTATTAAACGGTGTTACCTGCCGCTTAAAAGATATTAATGATCTTTTCCTGGATACCGGTATCGGACCTGACTCTTATGCCATCATCGAACTTAATATGGTGGATGATATACTGAAAGACCGGAATAATACCATTAAGTTGTTGCTGGAAGAAGCTGCCGGTATTACGAAATATAAAATGCGTAAGAAGCAGACTTTTCAAAAGCTGGAAGAAACAGATGCCGATCTTACCCGTGTCAATGATCTTCTATTTGAAATTGAAAAGAGTCTGAAGCAACTAGAATCACAAGCTAAAAAGACGGATCGTTATTATCGTTTAAAAGAAGAGTATAAAGCATTAAGCACTACACTTGCTGTATTCAGCATACAATCTTATAAAGCAACGTTCGATCGTTTAACTGCAAAGGAAAATGAAGAAGGTTCCACCCGTAGTAATGTTGCCGGTGAACTGGATCATTTGGAAACAGATCTTATCCGTTTGAAAACGGAAAGTGCAGAAAAAGAAAAGCAGCTTTCTGTAACGCAAAAGTTGTTAAACGAAAAGTTGCTGGAAATAACCCGCAGTGAGAATGAAGAGAAGAACCGTGCAGAGAGAATGCGTTTTCTGGTTGAAAAACAACAGCAACTTACTCAACAAAATACGAATGATGAACAACAATTGATTGAAGTAAGTCAGTCTATTGAACAACTTAATGAAGAGAAGCAGCGGGAAGAGCAACGAACCATTCAGATGGAAGAAGAGCTGAACCGTTTCCGTACTGAAGCCGAAGAAAGCCGCAAGGAATATGAAGCATCACAACAATATATAAAGGACCTTAACGCAACTATTAACCAATTGCGTCAGTCATTAAATGAATTTGAACGTCGTCAGGCTGTACGTCAAACCCGCTACACTTCTATTCAAGATGAAATACAACGACTGGTTCAGCAACGTCAGGAAAATGAGCAGAAGTTCAGTGCATTTGAAGCGGAGCTGATAAATATTAAACCACAACGTGAACAAGCAGATCAGGACCTTCGTATTCTGAAGCAGCAACGGATGGAAGGTGATGAACAATTAAAAAACATTGAAAGTCGGTTAAAAGAAGTTAATACAGCATTGCAGGCGGAATCCCGTAAAATGGATGCACGTCACAATGAATATCAATTGACTAAAAACCTGCTGGAACAAATGGAAGGGTATCCGGAAAGTATTCGCTACCTGAAAAAGAATCATGCTCAGTTTAAGTCAGCACCATTAATTTCCGAAATTATTGTTTGTGATGATGCCTATAAGGTTGCCATTGAAAGTTTCCTTGATCCATATCTCAACCATTTTGTTGTAAATACAAGAGAAGAAGCATGGCAGGCTTTGCATTTATTAAATGATTCAGCAAAAGGAAGAGCACACTTTTTTGTTCTTGAAATGCTGAACAATCATGAAAACATTGCGCCGCTATCAGTACCGGGTTGTGTTTCAGCTTTAAATGTTATTGAAAAAAATAATCAGTATTCGAATCTCTTCAATTTATTGTTGGGACATGTTTATGTGATGCAGAATGAAGGTTCTTTGCAGGACTTTAACTCGTCAACTGATAGGTCAATGGTTGTGCTTTCTCAGAACGGAAATTTCCTGAGACAGAAATATGTTATTGGCGGCGGATCGGTTGGTATGTTTGATGGTAAGCGAACCGGTAAATTTAAAAATCTGGAAAAGCTTGCTGATGAAGTTAAAGCACATGAAGTACTGATTGAGGAATATAAATCTCAGGTTAAACAAGCGGAGCAGGAATTAGCAGAAGGTAAGCAACGTATGCAAACGCTGCAGCAGGACATTAATAAAAAGGAGTCAGAGTTTATCAGTTTAAGCGGTAAAGTAAATACACTGGAGTCAAATTGTGCTTTTGTTAGAAATACTTTAAACGCTTCTGCAGGAAATACACAAAAGCTGGAAGAAGAATCTGCTGCGATACAACGTATCTCTGATGAGGAAAAAGCGAATCCTGATGTATCTCCTGAATCACTGAATGAGCGTCTGGAAAATCAGATGCAACAGCTTAATGTTCAGCAGGAGCATTCACAGCAATTGCAGAAAGAATCATCTGAAAAAAGTCAGGCATTCAATCAGCATAATATTTTATTTCTTCAACAGCAAAACAGAATACAAAATATTGTACGCGACTTAGGTTATAAGCATAATCAAAGTAATACCTTATTACGTAATAAAGAGCAGTATGCTGCAGAGTTGGAGCAAATAAAATTACAGACGGAAGAACTGGTTGGATCTATTGAATCATCCGGAGAAGGCATGAAGCAGGCACTGGCAGAAAGAGAAGAATTGGATGTTCTTTTCCGTGAGCATGAAAAAGCGTATTATAAATCGAAAGGTGATATTGATGCTGAAGAGAAAAAACTCAGTGAATTACGTCGTCAGAAAGAGCAGGCTGATGTTTTAATACAATCTGTACATGAGCAATTAAATGATTTGAAATTGCAGATGAACAGCCTTAAAGAACGTTTAAGTCTGGAATTTAATATTGAACTCAACGACCTGTTAGAGCAGGAACCTGATCCGGAAGCGAACGAAGAAGAGCTGCGTCCGCGTTTAGAAGTGTTGCGTAAAAAGGTGGGTGAATTCGGGCCGATCAACCCAATGGCACTGGAGCAGTACAAAGAGATTAAAGAGCGTTATGATTTTATTATAAATGAAAAGAGCGATCTGCAAAATGCAAAAGATGCCTTATTGAAAACGATTGCAGAGATTGACGACAATGCCCGTAACGTATTCATGGATGCATACACTGCAGTACGTGCAAATTTCATACGTGTATTCCGCAGTTTGTTTACAGAAGATGATAATTGTGATCTTATTTTAAGCGATCCGGAAAATCCACTGGAATCCGATATTACCATCATTGCACAGCCAAAGGGTAAGAAGCCTTTAAGCATTCATCAGCTCTCAGGAGGAGAAAAAACATTAACGGCAACAGCATTACTATTTGGAATCTATCTTTTAAAGCCAGCACCATTCTGTATCTTTGATGAGGTGGATGCCCCATTGGATGATTCAAACGTAGACAAGTTCAACAATATCATTCAGAAGTTTTCTGCAGAATCTCAGTTTATCATTATTACTCACAATAAAAAGACAATGGCTTATACTGATATTATGTATGGTATCACCATGTCAGAGCCGGGTGTTACCAGTGTAGTGCCGGTTGATTTGAGAGAGTATGCCGCATAACCATTTGGGATGTCATAGAAAAAATAAAAAAATCCGGATATAATGTCCGGATTTTTTTTTGCTCAGTGTTCCTTTTTCCTGAACCAACGTTTGATAAAAAACGGACGTCTGTCATAGGCATCAACATGAATCGGTCCTTTTTTATGCTTTCGCATTCTTTTTCGGGTTGCCTTATCCTGAATTTCTTCATGACGTTTTATGCCCTTCAACTTAGAATTCTTTGCATTTTTTGCAAGTTGTTCTTTCTTTGCTTCCGCCTTCTTTTGCTTCTTTGTTGGCGAACCACCATCCTGAGCAAAGGAGAATAGTTGCGTTAGAAGAAGGATAAAAACAAGCAAAAGTTTCTTCATTTTTAATACAATTAATACAATTTAACGAAGCAGATTTTAATTGTTTT
>JANOBN010000242.1:0-3534 GCA_031411675.1 Bacteroidota bacterium
TCATCGGTATTCACCGGATTATGATAAACACCTGTTGTGGTATTGCATCCATCAGTAGTACAAACATTATTATCATTTATGTTGACGGCAACATGAGTAACACCATTCACAGGATCACAGGCATCGGTAGTACAGGCATCATTATCCGACAACACTAATTCTGTTATGGTTTTTGTATCGGAAGCAGTGCATAGGTTATTTCCTACAGTCAGGGTATAAGTTCCTGCAGTATTGGCATTAATACATTGTGTAGTTGAACCATTACTCCATAAATAGGATGACGCAGTGTCAGCACAAAGTTGTATTGCGCTACCGGGACATTTAACATTCATGCCATTAATTCTGGCAACGGGCTTATCAACGATATTAACTGTTACATTACTTGTTGATGTACAATTTCCTCTGTCAGTAATTTTTACATGGTAATTTGTTGTTGAAGTTGGTGTAACATTTATGTTAGCTGTTGTTTCACCGGTTGACCATAAATAGGTAACGGCAGCCGATGAAGTGCAGCATGATTTTTTCCATTTAATATAATCAACTCTTATTCCGCAACCGCCTTCGTCGCTAAGTGCTAAATATTGGCAGTCAACAGAAGTGTTAAAGCTGAACTCACGATACTTGCTGCTGTAATAAGAAATGTTCGCCGATTGAGAAATTAATGAATCAATACCCGCACCCGATAATTTTGCTGCCCAGAATTGCATGATAGATTTTACGGAACTACCTGTGCATCCATCTGTCTTAACACCTACTGATACAGTTGAACCTGCAGGAATAATCTCTCCCATGTCCCATGCTATCTGCGTCATGATACCTGAACTTCCTTTTCTCATCCATGCAGCAACACCATCGGGTGATGATACAGAGGCAGGAGCATTGGTTACATTGCCGGTAAAATTGTAAACACCGGTAGCATATAGGTCACACGCATTGCATATTTCACTTGCACCAGTATATCGCGCAGTTATTTTTACGGTATCGCCTGCACAACGTCCGGGTACATTATCTATAGAAGAGTTTAGTGTGCATCCATGACAATTAGCTGTTCCCGATGAACGGTTAATTAATAAGGATCTGTTTACACTAAATCCTGCGCATCCATAAGCTTTTACTTTTATACTATCACTTGCAAATGCACCGGTAAAGTTGATGGTTACAACGGTATCAGGCGTATAAAAACTCAGTGCTTTACCATTTATAGTGGCGCCAATCGGCAATGTCCATATATAATATTCTGCATAAGGAACTTTACTGATTTTATATACATTGCTGTCATTCATGCAACCGATGGTGGAACCAATGATTTCAGCAGGAGGGTCCACATATTTTCTGGCAACAGGCATTATTTCTTCCGTAGTATATCCGAAGCAGTTAATTGCCTTAACCTTTAAAGTATCGCCCATAAAATATTTTGTATAGACTACAGTAACGGCGGTATCTTGCAAAGTTATCGGCCCTGTTGAACCATTTATCGTTGCGCCCTTTGGGGGTGTCCAGGTATAAGATATTGCACCGGCAGTTCGTGTTATAGAATACCTGCTGCTGTTACCGGGACAACCGGAATTCAAACCGTTAATTGGAGGTGTTGGTGCAGGAAGTCCTGTTACCAGAGTAACCAGTAAATATTTTTCAGGGCTTGTACCACATGCATTTGTGGAAGAAACAAAAACGGTGTCATCAACAGCATTGGCATTGAAACCGATATTTATTTTGCCGGTACCTTGTCCTGAATTAATTGTTGCCTCATCAGGAACAATCCAACTGTAATTAACTCCGGTTTCAGCCGCAACAGTAAATACATAGTTATTTGTATTCGCACAAAAATACCACGGTCCGTTTATAGATGATGGCTCCGGTGGTCCGCTGCTTATATATATATTCACAGAATCAATTGCAGCAGTTAAAGGACCGGTACTGTCAGGATCATCAGTAGTAAGAAATAATTTTATTTTCCCGTTAGCATATTCACCGGCAGTTGGAACGTATGTAACAATCAGGCTGTCGGTATTAGGAAGAAAAACACCATTCCCTCCGCTCCACTTTGCTTTATTTGCCGAGCCCGAAATGGATCCCTTGAGTATTGCAGAATCTTCAAGACATATTCTTTTATTAGCTCCCGCATCAACAATTGCCGGCGTTTCATTGCACGGTTTTATTACATTAATGCTTGATGAAGTATTGCTGCAGATATTATTACCACTAATATATACTGAATAAAATCCCGGGGTTTTTGCATAATAATAGCGGGTGTTTGCACCCGGAATATCAACACCATCTAACCGCCATTGATATACAAGACCTGAATCGGAATTGGCGCTCATGGTGATTGAATCATAAACACAAAGATTTGGCTTAACATGCGTTCTGGCAAGTGCACTGATTGTGCAGGAATCAACATTGTATTCCCATACATCATCATAATAAATGGTTCTGCGCATCCCTCCAACAATATAGCCTTTACCATTTACAGTAAAGGCAGCAGCTGATTTTCTTTCAGGGCCTGTGAAGTTCATTTTGCGCTTCCATTGATTTAATGCAGCATCATATTCCCATACATCTTTTGTATAAGAGGAACCTAAAACAACATATCCTTTATTATTAATAGCAAATGCACTTGCTCCTGATCGAATAAGACTTGGTAATGAAGCTTTCGTTGCCCATGTATTGGATGCAGGATTATATTCATAGAACGTGCGGAAGGCAGTGGATATATTATATCCTAATCCTACATATGCTTTTGTTCCGATAGCAAAGGCTGTTGCATCGGAGCAAGCCATTCCGGGATAGGAAGCACGCTGTCTCCATCTGTTGGTAGCAGGATCATATTCCCAAAAATCATTCTTAAAGTAAGTATTGTGTCTTCCTAAACCGATATATCCTTTTGATCCAATTGCAAATCCAACCGCTCCGGTACGTTGATTACCGTTAGCAAGACTTGCCCGTGTACGCCATGTGTTTGTTGCGGGGTCATATTCGTAAAAGTTGGCTGTTCCTATTTGATATGCATTTGCACCGGTGCCAACGTATCCTTTTGTACCGATAGAAAAAGAAGCGGCATTATATCGGGCCTGACCAATAAATGTGGCACGTTGTGTCCAGGTATCGCTGCCGGGATCGTATTCCCAGAAATCATTTGATACTTGTCCGGAATTTAATCCTGCCCCTATATATGCTTTACTTCCTACAACGAAAGAGAATGCATAAGACTTCATTCCTCCGCTGAAATTCGATTTTTGTGTCCATCCTTGTGCAAAGCAGCCCAAAGAAGCCAGCCATGCAATGAACAGTAATTTAACTTTTAACATGTGAAGTGGTGTGTGTGGTGTGTGTAATATTTTAATTATTGCTTTGTCTTTTCTTTAATTCAAAACAATGATTTTAATATCACGCAGTAATTAAGCATCCTTTTAAAAATTAATGTTGATCACTTTTATATATACCTTACATTATAACTTATTATTTTTAAATATTTATTGTGGCATTGAATTCCAGTGTTATAAGAATTATTAACCAAAAAAATCTGGCTTTGTA
>JANOBN010000243.1:0-3833 GCA_031411675.1 Bacteroidota bacterium
TCGTTGATAAGGTAGCCAGTCCTGTGCAAGAATCCATCCCACACCGGCTTCATCAACATCAACGTTATTAATAAAGTTATGTCCACGCCATGCTTTCAGTTTTATCTTGCCAACATTTGTAGTTCCATTAGCTAATGAATCGCCGGCACCCACCACTTCAATGTAACCTGGTATTAATGGAAGTCCGGCAGGATGATAGGATGGCCCGCCCGGATTGCTGCTTTGACCTAATGCTGCCATTCCTCTGATTGCAGAAATAGGACGAAGGTAATCGTACCAACCTTTCATTCCCCAAACAGAAATTGCAACATCATGCATGGCTCCACCCAGTGCGAAGTAGCCTTTCACATCCCATTCAAGATCACTTAATATTGGTCCTGTTCCTTTATAGCGGTTGGTATGTGCAGGGTGATCGGTAACATAATTAAACAAGGTAAACCAATGTCCGGGAGGAGTTTCAGATTCCGGACCATCAGACCAAAATTCTGCAAGTACACGGGCATAGTCGCCACGCGGAACAATGTTGGGAGTATAGGGCAATCCTGTTTTTGGATTTAATGCATGTCCTACATTAGTAGTGCCACCGGCAAGTTGATTATAAAAATTTGGATAGTCAGCAACGGTAGCCGGAAGATTGGTTCTGTTGCCTTGTGTTGCAGGAGAGATGTCCCACATTACACCATCCGTTGGGTCGAGATGTGATGACCATGTTGATACTAATGCAAAACCATATTTGTATTGTTCTGATGTACCTGAGCCATCCATTTGCAATTGTGGTGGCGGTCCGGGATCATGATACACATTATAGTTGAAACCGTTGCGTTGATTTATTGTCAGATCACCGGAGTCAAGAGCGAAGGGGACAACTTTTCCCCACTCAGGACTTAAAAAAGGCGGTGTTGCTCCGGGTATTTGATTACCACTTTGATCGATAAATAAATCAAGAGTTAAAGGTTGCCAGCGGTTGTAATTAATAATATTCGGATTGCCGGGAACATCAACATTCAAGGGTGGATTCACCGGAGCATAACTGGTATTTGCATAACTGTTCTGTTCATTTGAGCCATCCTGCAATCCAAAAGATATATATGATTGTGCAATATAATTTCCCAGTGCTCTTGCATCGCCGGTTGAATAATCAGTGGATGTAAAATTTTTATCATAACCTAAAGTATCCATATGAACATTATAACCTGTACTTAATAATGCAGCTTGCGGAGAATTTGCGAAGCGGTGTTTTAATAAACGAAAAGCCGCATAAGTAATTGCTTTATGTCTGTCGGCTTCTATATTTGCAGAGGGTGGCATACCATTAAAGGGACAAGTAAAACCTCTAACTGTTTTGCCCAATAAAAATTCGGTAGGCAGACTATCATAAATTGCCCATGCATCCCACATAGCTGCGGAAACATGAAATAGATTTCGAGCATGCACAGTAGGTCGGGCGAAATCTCTTCTGATAGAAGCAAGCAATAATTCATTCCACTGCCGTGCAATACTGTAACCGGTACTTATAGTAGGATAGTTGGTAGGAGGTGTGCAGTTTGGATCCGGATTAGTGGGACAAGGATCACATGCATCGGCAAGACCATCAAGATCATAATCAGAAGGGCTTGGCGCCAAAGCACAGTTGTCATTCATAAATAAACCATAGCCATTGCATTTGCCAAGAATGAAATCTTTTAATCCATCATTATTAATATCCAGCCAGGCAAAATCATAACAATTTTTTGCCCATGCATAAGCTGTTGTTCCATAAACATTAGTAAACACTCCTCCATCATTTCTATAGATAGCCATGCGCCGGCTGCTTATACATGGTGGAATATCAACGTCAACATCTGCAACACCAATATCCATATCTCCATCCAGATCTAAATCGGCAACATGTACATTACCTCCAAATCCATTGCTGCTGCTATAGTTTAAATTTGTTTTAATAAAAGTTAGGCTGGTATTCGGGACTATAGCTGTAACGGTAAGAGTATAATCACTTCCGTCATCAACCACATATAAATCTTTTTTGCCATCATTGTTAAAGTCTGCCACTTCAAACATATAAGGTGAAGATGCAGGAACAAGGTTTTGCCAGTTGGTAAAAGTTCCGGTTCCATTGTTAAAAAGGACAATAACACCTCTTGCATTCCAGGGTGCAACAGAATATAAAGTAGTATTCTTTACAACATCTTTATCACCATCATTATCCATATCCACAAGCTGCACAGCAGTGCCGAATGCAGAATTGCGAAGTGTGCCTAGCCGTGCAGCACTTTCATTGGTAAAAACCCCGGAGCCATTGTTAATCAACAAAAAGTCTTTTGCAGTGCCACCACCGGAATTAGGTTTGTAATTTACAAAATAGATATCCAGTGCGCCGTCGCCAGTAACATCACCGCCCCATACAGCACAAAATAAGGGAGTGTCCTCTGTCAATAAAGGAAAACGTGTGGATGATTCATTAACAAGTCCTCGCCAATTTCCAAGAGAGTCATTTCCTTTATTGCGATAATACATTGGTTGTTGATTAAATGTATTGGCAACAATAACGTCTTTCCAATTATCGCCATCAAAGTCACCAATAAAAACATCGCGTGCAAAATTAACAGTACTGATAAATTCAGGTGCGTAGATGGAAGTTTTGTCAATCATTATTCCATTAACATTCATTAGCAATAAATTGGATTTGCCAGGCTGAGTGGAGGTAGAAAAAGGTTGTTTCCTCACAACAATAAGATCTTCCCGTCCATCATTATTCAGATCGGCGTTCCACATATCTTTTTCTTCCGGATCGGTGGTAGCTACCGAAGTAACAGTAAGTCGTAGTGTGGTTTCTTCGGCCCAGTCAAGCCATTGTGCATTCGTTTTTGTGGAGAATGAAATAATAAATAGCAGGAGAAGAATAGATTTTTCCGGGAAGTATTTGTTTTTCATAAGAAGCAATTTGAAGGTTATGGCTTCTCAAAGGAATGGAAAAAAGGAGAAATTAGCAAGTAAACGGGGTTAATTCCTTAAAATCATGCTTCAATTGGCGGAATAAATACATAAAAGAGTCTTTTATGTCATTCTCCCGTTGAGGTGTTGGGAAGCGAATTAATACAGATTCAAAATTTTTGTCACTATTATTTTACCGTAATTATTATTCATAGTGGTGACGCCATAAGCATACTTCACAATCTGAAATTTATTTTTAATTAATTTTTCTAAAAGATGGTCTCCTGTGCATGACGGATCTTTTAGGTCGTGAAACTCCATGGAGATGGTTGTTATCTTGTCCAAAATGTATTCCGGAGTATTTGCAATAATTGCATATTCAGCACCTTCGCAATCCATCTTTAGGAAATCTATTTTTTCCAGCGAATTACTCACCATTATATCTTCTAATGTTTTTAATTCTATTTCAGCAAAATGCTTTTCTTTATTCAGCAATGAATAACCTTCCACAATAGAGTGATTTTGAGATTTTCCACCGAATAGTTTTGTTATTCCGCTTTTTCCACCAACAGCACAATTAAAAGTGGTTACATTTTTTAATCCGCAATCGTTTATGTTTTTTACCAGATGAGCATAATTATATTTGTCAGGTTCTATCGAAATAATTCGGGAGCCGCTATCGGTATTTTTTGCTGCAAATAATGTAAAGTAGCCAAAATGTGAACCAATGTCAAGTATAGTTACTTTTTTATAGAACGGGAAATAATCTGCATATTCTCTTCCCTCGAAAATTGCCTTAAGCATATTAAGTTCATTCCTGTTGCTTTGGTAATCTAATGTTAAAGAATTTGTTTTGCAAACGGATGAAAATTTATTTCTCTTGCCTTTAAGCAGGCTTTTTA
>JANOBN010000244.1:0-7155 GCA_031411675.1 Bacteroidota bacterium
TAATTGTGTAACCGTTCTGATATTAGATTTTGCTCTCGAAAATACGCTTCAGCTATATTTCTCCATATTATTCCTTTTACCCGTTAAAACGTAATATTTCCATCACTCAAAATTGAGAAATCTGCCAATTATCCTAGGTAAATAAACATAGGCAACTATATAAATTATAATATTAAACTAATGGTATTGTCGAAACATATATTAGTAATTATAATACTTAACTTACTCATCTTTCACTTATTTTCAGCCTCCTTTGTCTTCTTCTTAAAGAACCTTCTTAAAAATATATTATGCTGTATTGCTTCCAAATCTTCCTCTAATTTTTTTGAACTCGATTCCATATTTTTAATTGTTGTTTTCAAATTAAGTCCTGCCTCCTCATCCTGCAATAAAATTCCAAATGGAGTTTTTGGGTTCCTGGTAAATTCGTTAAAATTGGCTAATAAGTTTGATGCAGTATCGGTTATATTCTTGAGATTCAAAGCAGTTGCTTTGAAAGAACTAAATAAAATGGTATCTGTAGTTATCTCATTTGCAAGCGTTCCTTTTGTATTTAATCCTTCACTAAATTTATTCAATGAATTCATCAGTTCAAGTGCCCTTGCAGCAGTATGCTTAAGGGAAGAAGTTGATTCATTAATATTTAAATAGACAGCATCATCATTAAGCAATTTTCCTAAGGTTCCATCACCTGAAACAAGTTTTTTACTGATAGATTTAAAATCCTTTGTTATTTCAAATAGATTAACATTATTGGCTTGCAAAGTATTTATCATATCTTCAGATGAAAATGTTTTCTCTACACGCAAGGTATCGCCTTCCTGTACTGTGCCTGATTTTGGTGTACCACCATAAATAATCAAAATTCTATTTCCTATTAATCCATCTGTGCTAATTTTAATCATGGCATCCTTCTGAATATAATGTTGTGCATTTGTTTCAATTTTCATTCTTACTATTACTTGTGATTTACCATAAAATTTCAAATTAGTAACAAGACCAATTTTAACCCCACTAAAACAAATATTATTGCCTGCCTGCAATCCTCCCACATCATCAAAAAGTGAAACAATTTGAATTTTCTTTTTAAATGTCTCGCGCAAATTTCCAATCATCAATATTCCTCCAACGAGAAATAACAATCCAATGAAGATGAATAATCCTACAAAGACTTCGCGTTTACTTTTCGTTTCATACATGTTACTATTGAATAAAATTATAATTAAAAAAACTTTTTATCTGTTCGTCATTCGTGTTAAATACTTCTTCAAAGGTACCAGTGTTTAAAAATCTCCCATCCAAAAGCATCGCTATTCTATTACCGGTTGTTTTTGCACAAGTAAGATCATGAGTAATAATAACCGAACTTGTATTGTATCGCTGTTGTACTTCAACTATCAATCCATTAATCTCAGCACTTGTAATAGGATCCAACCCTGCTGTAGGCTCATCATACAACATTATTTCAGGTTTTAAAATCAATGTACGAGCAATACCAATTCGCTTCCGTTGTCCCCCTGACAAATCACCCGGCATTTGTCTACTTTTATCACTCAATCCAACTGCATCCAAAGTTTCATCTACCGCATGATCAACTTCAGACTTGGATAAGTGTTTATAGTTCATTGTTAATGGAAAAGCCAGATTTTCATAAACACTCATACTATCATATAGAGCACTGCTTTGAAAGGAAAAACCTATTCTTAATCTCAATGAATCTAATTCCTTTTTACTCAACTTATCCACTTGTTTGCCTAGTACAATCATTTCTCCTAAATCAGGTTTTAATAATCCTACCATACATTTTATAAGTACTGACTTTCCTGAACCCAACTTTCCTAATAATGCAATATTCTCACCTTTATAAACTTGCATATCTACGCCTTTTAACACATCAAAATCACCAAAAGACTTATACAATCCGCTAATATTAATTACAGAAATACTTTTATCGATTATATGCTGGTTCATCTTCTCCATTTTAAAAATAACGAGCCCAGTTAGAAATTTGTACGATTATTATTTCTTCCACAAAAACTAAAAACATTGCAAGTACTACAGCCTGATTTGCTGCTTTACCAACACCACGCGTACCATGCGTTGCATTAAATCCTTTATAACATCCGACTATTCCTATTGTAAATCCAAAAACGATCGATTTTGTAATACCCGTAAATAAATCAAGGAAAGTAAGTGTTGAAAATGCATTTTTATAAAAAATAATAATTCCCGTAGCTTCTTCCGTATTAACATTTAAATAAGAACCAATCAATGCCACAAAAGTACAATACAATGCCAGAACCGGTATTGTTAATGTTGTTGCAAGAACACGTGTTACCACCAAATATTTAAATGGATTAATAGCAGATACTTCCATCGCATCTATTTGCTCAGTAACTTTCATAGAACCTAATTCAGCACCGATACTTGAACCAACCTTTCCGGCACAAATAAGTGCGGTAACCAATGGACCTAATGCTTTAACAATTGCAATACCTATTAAGGATGGCAACCATGAAGTAGCACCAAAATCTTCAAGTGAAGGACGTGACTGTTTGGTAAATACAATTCCAATTATGAAACCAGTAACGGTAATTAACGAAAGTGATTTTAATCCTACTTCAAAACTCTGAATTATCCACTCATGAAAGTGAAATGGTCTCTTAAATACTTCTCGAAAAAATTGTAATGTGAATTTATATGCTTTATTTATATCAATAAAATACTGATCAATTCCTTCCGATATTAAATATCTATTCGAATTGGAATTGATCATCTTAATTTGACAATTAATGTATACTTATTCTTATTCATAATTATTAAAAGAATGCGATATTTTCCCTACCTAACAGTAATTTATTGTGATACATGTAACAACTTAAAAGTAGCATACTCATTAAATACAGACGCTCAACATTGTCTTTAAATCTCTATAGTTTCTAATGAAAATTATTCTACCTCGCTCATCCCTGTTAAAAATAGAATTGATCCAATAACCTATGTGCACCCACCAACCTTCCTTTCTAAAATATAAAATGTGCTTAAAAGAATAATTTTTTCTAAAACAAGTAGTTATATCGCATGAAGAATTACTATTATGCATCGCAAAGGGTCTAATGTAATATAACAACCTACCGATTCAGACGTGTCAATTAAATTGATTCAACAAGAATTCTCTCCATTTAAATCACGGCTTCCCTGGTGTTGTAGTCCCAATTTCAGTTGTTTCATCAATATTACCCGATGCGAATGAAATTTCTTTCTCATTTGGCATCTCGTTCACTTTACCAACTTCACTTCAATCGCCTTCTGCATTTCCAACTTCATTCTGTTGGTTAGGTTCTCTTTCGCTTGGTTTCTGTTTATTGAAATTCTGATCTGTTCTCTGCTTTGACATGCGATTGCGTTGCTAATTACTACTATTTTGATTCTCTTTCATTACACTTAATAAATAATAATTTACGGAATTATATAATACAAAAATCGCAATCAAAATCAACAAAATTATTACATAATTGTAAAATAAATTTACACAATTAATGCCTATAAATTAATTAATTTCTCATCATACATTAACTATTCCAAAATAAAATAAGGCTCCAGCTTAGCATAAACAGAATCCGTCATTAATGGCAATTTTTTTAGAATTAATTTGTCCGTAAAGGCTCCATGCTGATTCCGGTAGTTAAGTATCATTTTTAATAAATTCTTTTTCAGATAAGGATGATAAATGGTGTCGCTGCTGATGCTGTTTAATTTTATTGGTTTAACTAAAGAAACATTCAATGCAATTTTTGGAAGTATCATTTGATAAATAGAATCCGGAATGGAATATACTTCCTTCAGTTGTTCTTTTTTAATAAATCCGCCCAGCCTGTCACGATACTTTAGTATTTGCTCTGCCCGTTTCTCTCCTACCATGGGCAACTTCATCAGGTCTTCTTTTGATGAACCATTTATTTCAATAAGTACAAATTCCTTTGGTTGTTTTACAAACTCTTTATCGGGTTTTTCGTTTTTATTTTTATCTTCAATGGTGATGTACGGTTCAAGTCTGGAATATTCTTCCGGACGAAGATTATATATTTTCTTCAGATCTTCTTTCTTATAAAAATGTCCTCCTTTGGATAAATAGTTTTTTATAGAATGAACTGTTCTTTCGTTCACACCAAGTGATTTCCATTTTGCTTCATCAATAACATTAGGGTTAAAAGGGAAAAGTGTTATTTCATTAATTGCTGATTCTTTTGTTGCATCTGCATAAGGCATTGTAGAATCCTTCTCAAGCATGGACTGCTGAAAAGCAAGCACTTCCTTTTGAAAAGCAGAAATATCAGCTACCTCTTTTGGAGGTTTATAATAGTGCGTAAATACAATTGCTCCCTGCATTATTATCAGCAGGATAAGAAGTACCAATATACCATTACGCTCTTTACGTGTAAAGGTAAAATACTCCCTGAGCTGTTCGGTAAACCGGTGCCAGGCCATAAAAAAACGATTGGAGGATTACCCCAGCAACTGCTTAACTAACGTGGCAACGATTTTATTATCGGCTTTCCCTGCCAGTTGCTTGGTTGCTGCACCCATCACTTTGCCTAAGTCGGCTGCTGATGTTGCACCGGTTGCAGTGATGATACCCTGAACCGCAGCTTTGATCTCGTCTTCACTCATCATCTGTGGCAAAAACTTTTCAATTACAGCAATCTCCTCCAACTCACCTTTGGCAAGGTCAGGACGATTTTGCTGATTGTAAATATCCACAGATTCTTTACGTTGCTTCACCAGCTTTTGCAATAATTTTATTTCATCTTCCGAGGAGAGCTCACTACTGCTTCCTCCCGTTTTTGCCAGTAAAATAGCTGATTTAATCGCCCGTAAGCCGCGTAGTGCCGCTTCATTTTTGGCAAGCATGGCAGCTTTCAGGTCTGCCATAATGTTTTGTTCGAGACTCATTTTATTATTCTTTTAAGGTTAGAGGAACAAAGTAAGTAAATTGAAATGAGATTTCATAATCGGGGAAAATCGTTTTAAGTTATATTTGTTAAAACAAGTAGCTTGAATCGCAGATTTTTATCCGTCTTCCAAGATACTAAGCGTAGTTTGCAACTACGCTTGAATATTTTTAATCCTCCCTGTAGGACAAATGATCATTAAGTAGTTTGTAACTACTCCACCTGTAGTCTAAATCAATACGTAAACTAAGCGTAACAGAAAGTTCATTTTCGTTTCAATTTGCGCACTCGTTTTGTAGTTACAAACTACAATTGCGTATTTATTAAACATCTTCCATAAATTTATATAAAAGCGTAGTTACAAACTACGCTTAGACAGGGCTACAACTGCATGTAATGATAAAGTTTCTATTGTTGATTTTTAAAAGAACGAAGTACAACTATGCGCTAGGCGATTGGCTCTCAATTTCACTTTGCTTATTAATTTGTAAGAATCCCGCTGAAAATCATATCTTTGATAAAACTAGAAGAGCAACAGTTCTATGATGCGAATAATATTTACAGTATATATTTTGAGTTTATTGGCTACTACTTCAAAGGCACAAAGAAACAATTACTGGGCATTTGGAGATTCTGTGGGCATTAATTTTAATACCAATCCTCCAACAATTGATACCACCATTATAATGATGCCTATCGAACCTTCGGCTTCAATTGCCGATGAAAATGGAAACTTGCTTTTTTATGTTGGGAGTAAAACCATAGATAATTTTGCCACAAAAAGCTTTGTGGTGCGTAACTCACTAGATTCCATCATGGTAAATGGAGATAGTTTGAATGGTAACACTTCCATGACACAAGGGTTGTTAATCATTCCTGATCCTTATGATACAGCTTTGTACTATGTCTTTCATAATGGTTGGGGATATTTAGATTATTCGATAGTTGATATGTCGTTGAATGGAGGGTTAGGTGCGGTTATTTCCAAAAATAATTTTCTCAAATCACCTATTCGAGAAAAGCTACATGCGGTTAAAGCAGCTAATGGAAAGGACTGGTGGATAGTGGGGACTTTTGAACAAAATGGATCAGATTATTTTTATGAGTATAAAATAGACAGTACCGGGCTTAATTTTAAAGGCCAGTTTTATATAAATACACCAGTAATTTCCTTAACGGCAGGTCAGTTAATCTTTTCTCCTGATGGCAGTAAGTTGATTAATGCAGGCGGTTACCAATTAAACAATTACCTGATTGATTTTGACAGGTGCACAGGCCTATTTGCAAACATAAATTATATATATAATTCAAATACTAAAGTAAGTTACGGTGCCAGTTTCTCGCCATCAGGCCGATTTGCCTATATTTCAACTTTTGACTCACTTTATCAATTTGATACGCAAGCTGCTAATATTGCCACATCAAGGCAATTAATTTATGCAGATAGCAGCAGTACTTTTGGCATGGGACAGCATATGTTAGCTCCTGATGGCAATATATATATATCAAATGAATCCACTTCAATAAGCGCCAATAATGATAGTCTAGCGACTCATTTAAGTAGAATTAATTATCCTGATAGTATTGGAATGAGTTGTGCTTTTTTGCCTTATAGCTTTTCGTTAAATAATAGAAAGTCATTACTTGGCCTACCTAATTTCCCCAACTACTATTTAGGGCAACTGGAGGGAGTTAATTGTGATTCGATACTGGCATTGGAGGTAAGTGATTTAAATCCATTTTTGGTCAGGACTTATCCAAATCCTGCCTCAGAAATGGTAACTATTGCGATTCCGGAAAATCAAAAACCGGAAGCTAAAATCTGTATTTATGATATGGCAGGAAAGAAATTGGTAGAGCAAGAATATAAGGAACAAATGGATGTACGGTATTTAAAACAAGGCATGTATTTAATAGAAGTAACAAGCATAAAGCACCATGCATTTAGCAAATTTATTAAGCAGTGAATTAGATTTTTAAAGCACTCACTCTCAGCGTTGCGTCCCGCTAAGTTGCCTTTTTCAGGTAGCCTCCAGGCTACAGAGCATTAATCTGAATCATTCCCTTCCTGTCATTATAATCCCTTGCACTACTATATATATAATCGTTTGGACTATCCACATAACCTTCTGCAACAGGGTAGTTAATAAAGTAATATTTTATATAGCGGATGGCAATTAATCTGTCAATGATTATGCAGTTG
>JANOBN010000245.1:0-1557 GCA_031411675.1 Bacteroidota bacterium
AGATTAACGGGCATCATCATCAACAGGCAGACTACCTTTATAAAACATTAACTGAAACTATCAATTCTGCAGATTATATATATAAAACATCTAAAATATATAAATCAGCAAAAACTTATCCGAATCATGAATTTTCAAAAAATCTAAAGACAATAGCAGAATTAATTATATCAGGCAGTAATACCCGTATTTATTATGTTTCCTTAAGTGGATTTGATACACACATTCAGCAACAACCACGTCAGGAGCAGGTATTAAAAATACTGGATGAAGGTCTTAGCGTATTCACTGATGATCTTTCCTCCAATAAAAGATTTGATGATGTATTAATAATGGCGTTTTCGGAATTTGGAAGACGCGCTTCTCAAAATGCCAGTGAAGGAACCGATCATGGCAAAGCAGGCTCCTTATTTTTATTGAGCAATGCATTGAAGAAAAAAGGAATGATAAACGAACTTCCTGATTTATCAAATCTTGATGACGGGGACATTAAATATACCGTTGATTTCCGGAATATATATTCAACAATTCTTGAAAAATGGTTGAATACAAATCATAATAACGTATTAAATTTTGAAGCTAAATTGATGAATTTTATTTAATTCTTTTGAGGTGAATTTCCCGTGGATTGAGGCGTTTCATTCATTAAAATATTTATCATAATTTGCCTTAATTCCTTAGGGGTGAATTCCCCACCTCTTGAGGCGTCTTAATTATAAATGTTTTTATCATCATTTGCGATGCCCCGTTGCTTGCGGCGGGGTAATTCACTCCAGGATAGCTCACTTAATAGATCACCATTTTTTTAAGAATTGTTTTGTTTTCCGTAAGTGCTCTTATAAAATAAATTCCTGCCTGAATTCTTGTATCAATTTCTATAGATACAATGGAAGAAGAAGGATTAATAATCTGATCACTAATAATCTTTCCATTTGCATCCATAATATCCAATTTTATTTGCTCCTTATATCTTGAAAAAAACTGATAAGTAAGTGGCTGACCCGAAGCCAGGGGATTTGGATAAAAATCAATTACTTCCAAACCATCATTAAATAAAGAGGGCTCATATCCTCCTAAAACTAAACTGGCGACTCCAAAATCAGGAATACCGTAGCCAAGAAACACATCAGGATTTGAATACTGCGAAGCGCTCATCTTAACAGCTTCTGCAATTTCCATATTTTTTTTGCCGGGATAACGCTGCCATAAACAAGCTACTGATCCTGCAATGATAGGTCCTGAAAAGGAAGTACCGTTGCTTTGCGTACTGGGAGATGATCCCGGAAAGTAGATCGTTGTTCCGGAACCCTGAGCAGCAACGTCCGGTTTTACCCTTCCATCGAAGGAGGTGCCCTGGCTGCTGAAACTTGCATAAATTTCTGAACCATCCACAGCACCAATTGCTAAAACACTATCACCATCAGCAGGGCAACCAATGTGTTGCCATGGGGAGCTGCCTTCATTTCCTGCACTGTTTAACACTAAAATTCCTTTGGATGCTGCAAGGTCAGCGGCAATAGTACCGGGTGCTGTATTGCCATCCATATCAGCATAAGT